>NZ_JAYGHE010000023.1:6649-27085 GCF_034931145.1 Nostoc sp. UHCC 0252
GGCCTATCTGTTATGGGATTTGGCTGGCTATAGCGTTCTTCGTGACGTACTACACCTAATTAGTTATTAGCAACAGATCAGGATTGATAAGTAATATCATGTCCGGCTGAACAACTGTCATTGCGAACGGAGTGTTCGCGGAGCGCCTGGAAGAGAAGCAATCTCCAAACCCTTGTGATTGCTTCATCCCACTGCGTTGCATTCGCAATGACACATAATATCAGGTTCAGTTAAACACTTCTAATATCTGTAGGTTGGGTTGAGGAACGAAACCCAACGTTTGCTCTACGTTCATGTTGGCTTGAACCACGGTGAAACCCAGCATAAATAAATTTTATTATCGTTATCAGTGAGAAGTCCAAAAGCTACCACTAATTGTAATTACGAATTACTTTGGTGTTTCCCTATCTAAAGCAAAAAGCGAACCAACACATACAAAGCCGAAGCTACCAGTTGCAATAGCATCACTGGAATACCATAGTGTAAAAAAGTTTTGAACGAGATACGCCTTCCATGCTGCTCAGAAATACCGGCGGCTACGATATTAGATGATGCACCTACTAATGTGCCATTACCTCCCAAAGTTGCACCAAACATCATCGCATAAAAAAGCGGCAACACTTCTGGGGGAAACTGCCCCTGAAAGTCTTGTGCTAAAACTTCTGCGGGTGCTAATCCCACAGTAACGATGTATTGTTTAAGCAAGGGAACCATCCCCACCACTAAAGGTATATTGGGCACTACGCTAGACAATATACCGACAAAAAATAACAAAACTAGCGAACCCAGGATAATATTTTTTCCTATAATTGCTGCAAATATTCCTGATAAACCATTAATTACACCTGTTTTTTCTAGCCCTCCAATTAACACAAAAATACTCATAAAAAATATTAATGTACTCCAGTCCACATCCCGCAAAATGTTGTTAACTGAATCAATTTTGCTATGATGAGATAAAAGCAAAGCCAAAGCTGCTCCTAACAAAGCTGCGGCAGCAGGCGAAACCGGAACTGGTAGAGTTTCTCCAACGACAAAAAATAGCAGGACGAAAAATACTATAACTGCACCAAAGCTTAAAGCTCGTGGATGATTGATTTGTGGATGTGGCAGTTCTTCTAAATTATCTAACTGGGTATTCCAAATTTTACGAAATAAAAATGGTAGTGTTGCAATTACTATAGCAACGGCAATTACTCCTCCTAAACTCAATTTCAATAAATAATCTGTAAAGCTGATATTCACAGCATCACCAACAATAAAGGTAGCTGGATCTCCAACTAAAGTTAGGAGTCCGGCACTATTAGCAACAAATACCATTAAAATTAACAAGGGTACGAAATTTATCCCAACTTCCTGCGCCATTGGTGGAATTAAAGGCGCTAACAACATTACTGTTGTGGCATTTGGTAAAACTGCACAAATGGGTGTCACAATAGCCACAATACCGAGTAATAGACGCTTGCCTTGTCCCTTAGCCAAGAGTACTATTTGAGTTGCTAAATAATCAAATATCTTGGTAGGTTCAAAAGCCCTAACTAGCACCATAACTCCAAAGAATAAACCTAGTGTTCCATGACTGTTGCCGATATAACCAACAGCTTCTTCTAAAGTCATGACGTTGGTAAAAACTAATAATAATGCTCCCAATAATGCCGCGATGGTGAGATGTACCCATTCTGTCATTACTAAAATAATGACGCTGATAAATGTAATAATACTGAGAATGGCTTGCCAATTTTCCACATTTTTCCTCCCGAAGTTTTATTGGTTGCATGGTAGCGAAAAAAGCCACCTATAACTAGGCGACTTTTCTATGATTACAATTGGATAAAATTACTGAAATTCTGAATAGTGATTATTCATCAATGCAACTGGGAATACCCAAAACAGCGCAGGGAAAATTGGAACCTAATCCCTCAATCATCGGATGGTTAACAGATTTACAACCGAGAAATAGAATATCGGCGGCTTCTGATTCAACAACTTTGTGAAGTTCTGCGGAAATGCTGCCAAACCGCAAATGAGATTTAAAAGAACCTTGCCATTCTTCAGCCAGACTTCGGGCTTGCCAGAGAATTATATCTGCTTGTTGTAGGGGAGTTACCACTGTCTGCAATTGGGGTTGAGTTAATACCTGTGTGGCAGACTTTGATATTTCACTGACTTGACATTCTAATTGAAGCTGTTGTTCTGGAAAGGTTAGGATATTTGAATACTGGCTGCTTTGATTATCTTCTATCACATAAACGGCTTGAACTGTGACTTCTGCATTAGTCGCTAAACGTGTTTGATGAGCAATCCAAAAAGCAATATCTAGCGCCGTATGACTGTTAGGAGATGCGTTGTATGCAACAATTAAATTAACTGCCTTTTCTCTTTGAGGTTTTTTAGAAAAAGGTTCTTTTGGTTCTGGTACTAATACCATTTGTTCAATTAAGTCATCTCGACCTACGGCACTTTGCAGACGTGCTAACATTGGCTTAATTTGCACAGCTTTACTTCTCCCAATGAAATGATTTAGTAATGAGAGGCAGGGGGACAAATTTTAGATTTTTGGATTTTGGATTTTAGATTGAGTGACGATAACCAAAGCTTCAAATCTTAAATTAGTCAAGGAAACCCCAATAATAACTGTATTACAGCCAAAATCTTGGGGGTTCCTTCCATTGCCTACGGAGTTAGCTGACGGGCTAAGACTGGAAGGTGTCTCTCGTTAGATTAGCCCCAAACATTGGTTCCTCCGTTCCAAATCCAGCTTTCATGAATTTGAATTAGGCTACCCACTAAAAAAATGATAATCTAATTTACTCGTCTTGGGCAAAATATCGATCGAGGAAGTTCAGGGCGTGGTTGCGGAGTTCAAAATATTCTTTTGAGTTTCGCATGGCGGCGCGAGCCTCTTTCAGAGGAGCTTCGCTAACGCGTGGATGCTCAAAAGGAACTTCTAAAATCTCTCCTATATTAGCAGCTGGGCCATTGGTCATCAAGACAATGCGATCGGACATATAAATTGCTTCGTCTACATCGTGGGTAATCATCATCACTGCTTGACGATTATTTTCCCAAATATCCAATACCTGCCGTTGCAATTTGCCACGAGTTAGCGCATCTAGTGCGCCAAAAGATTCATCCATCAGCAATATTTTAGGACGAATTGCTAAAGCTCTGGCAATACCTACTCGTTGTTTCATACCTCCAGAGATTTCATCAGGATATTTGTCAGCCGCCGCCGTCAAGTTTACCATTGCCAAGTGTTCATTTACAATGCTAATTTTTTCAGCCCTATTAGCATTTTTTAGCACTTCATCCACAGCTAAACGGATATTCTCTCGCACAGTTAACCAAGGTAACAATGAATAGTTCTGAAATACCATCATCCTTTCGGCTCCTGGCTGACGCTAATTCTTCGATTTTGCCCACGGCGTAATTCAGAATTAAACCAGTTACACCAATTACCAACACAGCTAAAAAGACTGAACTCAGGTTTAAGCGACTCCATTCATCCCACACAAAGAAGCCGATACCAATACCACCTGTAAGCATTTCCACGGCGACGATTACCAGCCAAGCTATACCTAAACTAATTCGTAAACCTGTAAAAATATACGGTAAACTTGCAGGCCAAATGATTTTTGTAATCCTTCTCCAACGAGGCATTTCTAGCACTCGTGCCACATCTAAATAATCTTTGGGAACGCTAGAAACTCCTAAAGCGGTATTAATAATTGTTGGCCACAAAGAGGTAATAAAGATGACAAAAATGGCTGAAGGATCTGCCAAATTGAAAATTGCTAAGGCGATGGGTAGCCAAGCTAAGGGCGATACAGGTTTAAAAATTTGAATGATCGGATTGAGTGCTAGCATTGCCGATCTAGACATGCCAATTAGAAAGCCTAGAGGAATTGCTACTACCGCACCTAATAAAAAACCTATTAATACCCGGCGCAAACTTGCGATCAATAGCCAACCAATTCCTAAGTTGCCTGGGCCTTGCTGGTAGAAGGGATTTAAGATGTAGTCTAAATTAGCGATTAGCGCTTCTGGAGGAGTGGGCATTAATTCATGGTTGGCAAGTGCAATAATCCACCACAACACAATTATTCCCAAAAACCCCAACACAGGTAGAAAGAAGACATCCCTGACAATTACAGGTTTTGTCTTTTTCCACGCAGCTTGTCCAGCGATCGCAGCGATCGCGGCCAAATTTAATTGAAATATCATTTACGACCTCAACAGATTTAAGTGCAGGTACAAAAAATCCGAGCAGTACCAGCCTTGGACACCGATGAGATCGGAACATTATAAAAATGCCGTCTCTTCAGTCTCCTCTCAATGCCTACGAAGTTAGCTGACGGGCTAGGGCTGAGAGATGCCCTTCTTTTTAGAGTGCTGAGTACCGAGTGCTGAGTGCTGAGTTAACTCTTCACTTCTCACTTTTAACTCCTCACTTTTTATCAGATACGCCCCACAATTTGGTTCCTCCGCTCCAGCGTTATGCACTGTGACACGCTGGATTAAGCTGACTTACTCTAATGGATTACTAAATTATGCACAATATAACATTGATGCTCAGTAAAAGCCATCTATCTTATGATAAGTGCAGTTAGATTTTATGCCAAAATTAAGCATTTATATTTAGGTTTTGGTAATAATTGTAACTCGTATTTGTGATTGGATTTTGAGCGAAATCATTGCCTAGAAAGCTAAATAATATAGTTTAATCAAGCATCAAGGTCGTTACATATTTAATTAATATTTCTTAATTTTAAGCTGGATTATACTGGGAGAGTTTTATATGCGGTTAGTTAATCAGCTAATAAAATAACATTTAATATCTATTCCTTTTGGTAGGTGAATTAAACTCCTACACTTGGTAAAAACCCTCTGCACTCGCTAAACTAATTGGATATGGCAGTTTGCTCATCTATCTCTTAGCTGAATTTTAACATAATGGATTTTAGTCAAGTACTGGCTGAAAAAAGGAACATCATCATAGATAAATGGGTTACAGCAGTTCGCAAGGATAGGCGGATTGAAAGTGCTGATGACTTATCTTATACAGCAGTAAAGGATCATGTCCCTGATGTTTTGCAAGCAATGGTGACAGTGCTTTCAAAATCTCAGGATAATGATATTCAGTCGATAGTTACTGCCAGCTTTCAGCATGGAGCTATTCGAGCAGAACAAGGTTACGATCCAGCAGAAATAGCCAGAGAATATCATCTGTTGCGAACAGTAATATTTGATGCTCTACAACCAGATTTAATGGAGGGAACACCTGTAGAAATAATTCGTTCTATGCGTTTAATTGACGCTATCATAGACGAAGCGATCGCTCGGTGTTTTAAGAGTTATGTTGAGCAACGCTTAGGAGAATTACAGCAGTTGCAGTCATCGCTAACGCTCCATAATGAAGAACTCACGCGCTTGATGAGCGCAAATCAAGAGTATCTTTCGCAGCTAGCCCACGAATTGAAGCATCCCCTAACTTCCATTATTGGTTACTCTGATCTATTTTTACGCCAACAACGACGAAAGACTGAGATAAAAGACACCTCTGCTAATCTCGAACATATTGAGCGGGTACTACGCAATGGGAGACAGTTACTCCACTTGATCAATGATGTACTAGAACTTTCGCGGTATGAGGCAGGGCAAATAAAACTCCAGCTAGCACCCACCGATGTGCGTGAATTAATCAATAATGTCTGTGAAATGTTGGAACCTTTAGCTTCTGGGAAAAATTTAAAAGTCCTAGTAGATTGCGATCGCGCTCCCGAAGAATTGATCACAGATCCCTTTCAATGCCAACAAATTGTTACAAATCTTATTAGTAATGCGATTCGCTATACAGAGTCGGGGACTATTATTATAATGTGTCAGGTATTGGAGAATCAGAGATGTGCGATCGCAGTTTCTGATACAGGAATTGGCATTGCACCAGAAAACCAAGCCCAGATATTTGAACCTTACTTTCGCGTCAGTTTTAGCGATCGTCCCTATCTACCCGATAGTACAGGATTGGGGCTAGCGATCGTTTCGCGGTTAGTAAAATTACTACAAGGTACAATTAACCTAGTTTCTGAAGTGGGAGTTGGTTCTACTTTCACTGTAATTTTCCCCTTACAAATAGAGAGTTGATTTCGCGCCAAGACATAAAATTATTGTCTACACCTTTGCGTGAAATCAAAAAACATTTTTACAACAAACCTTTTTTTTTCAAATCAGCTAGTGCATCTTCAGCAGCAGCTTTCTCTGCATCTCTCTTATTGCGTCCCTTACCTTCGCCATAAATTTTTTCATCTACCAATACTTTGGCTATAAATTCTGGTGCATGAGAAGGGCCACCTATTTGTTCTGTGAAATATTTAGGGGGAGTGGGGGTAACGTTGCGTTGCACCCATTCCTGAAAGCGATTTTTTGAGTCTACAATTACAAAATTGTTGGTGTTACTATCAGACTTATGAGAGATGGATAGGTTTTCAGCTATGACTGAATCAAACAATGGTTCTACAAAATCTCGTACTGACTCAGTTCCCGAATCTAAAAAATACGCACCGATAATCGCTTCAAAAGTGTTACTGAGCAATCTAGATTGTGTGCGTCCTCCATCTTTTTCTGCACCATTACCTAGCCGTATCCATTTACCCAAGTCTAAACTAACAGCAAATTTTGCTAACTGCGGCTTATCCACTAGCCGAGAACGCAAAGGTGTTAGTTCGCCCTCTTTTTTCTCAGGATATCGACGATAAAGATACTCACCACTTAAAAAATTTAGTAAGGCATCACCCAGAAACTCAAGTCGCTCATTATCTTCACCTGAATTAGGGTTTTCATGCATATACGATGTGTGAGTGAGTGCGCGAAGCAGGAAAGATGCATCTTGAAAAGGCAATTGTATTAGTAGTTCATCTAAGCTTTCTCTGATGCGAACTTCTTCGGCTTGTTTTGGAGAAAGAGATCGCAGAACTTCTTGCTTGTGCTTTTCTACAATATCTGCTTCTGATGCTGAAATAGCTTTGAGAAGTCTAGCAATACTATCAAGTGCGCGATAAGTATCATCAGTAGAGAAACGCTTTCCATTAATTTCATGCGCCCATTTGTTGCGAACTTCAATAATTTCGCTAACTAACGCACGTTCTCCATGACCCAGTTTTCTTTTAAAGACCTGATTCCACTGTCCGATTATTACTTTTAGTAATTCAGAAATATCATCGTGCAGTATGTCTTCTGGGTTACGCTTTAAACTTTGGTTATCTGAAAGACAGGATATGGCTATTTTCAGCCAGCCTTCACCGTGGACTTTCCGCATTTCCTGTTCAAAATAGGGGTGCAGACCCTGATTTAAAGAAATTAATGCACTCTCGATTCTGTTGCGATTACTAATAGCCATTGAGGTATTTTATTTATATAGTTACTAGAAGAACTAAATAGCCGTGTCAATAATATTCAAATTAATAAATAATTTATACCTTACTTTGCGCGATCGCACCATACAAAATACCTAAAATTCTCTTAATATCCCTAATATAATACTCACTCAAATCAATCGAGACTACATTGCCTTCAAGCTTGAGAAATTGCCAGATAGTACCGATAGTAACAGCACCATATATAGCTTTGATTTGATTTCCACCTCTCTCGTTAAATAACTGAGCCGCTACCATTTCGGCAATACATTGGGCTAAACCAGACCTCAAATTCTCATTTTTACTTTCTACTAAGACAATCACCGGACTGCGGACAAGCAACTGCTCCGAAGAAAGACTCAAAATAAAATCGCAAAAACCATTTAATCCTCGTTGGCTATCAACAGTAAAATCAACTCCAGAAAAAAAGCTTATTTCATAATTAAATTTGCGTCTAATTTCTAATAAAATTGGACTTATTATCATTTCACTTCGAGCTTTTTCGGAACTTATCGCTACTGCTAAATCAACATTTTCCCTCAGAATAGTAGATAATAAATCACTACACTCTTGCTCTTGCACATTTGCGAATAGTCCAGATGATTCGTGGATAACTAACCCAAAAGAATCAATAACTTCAATAAGTTTAAAATCACTATAAGCCATAAAACTTACTCCTTTGTCTTATGACTGAATACTATAACAAAGTTTAAAAATTCAGCTTTGGCGGAAACACCTTAGCTAAATCAAGAGATAAATCAGGGAAGCAAGGAAAAGTTATTATCTCATTTGACAAGAAAATTCGCTTATTTGAATAACCATATCTGTCTTGACTATCCTGATATGGTTCACTGTAAGCTTCCAAATAATTATCGAATAAATTCAATATCCAATAATCAGTAATACCCGCTTTAGCATAGAGAGGGATTTTCACATCTTGGTCATAAGCTAAAGAGGAATCGGAAACCTCCATCACCAATAACACATCAGTCGGTTTAGGATGAGCCGATAAATAATTATCATCTCGGTTTTGAACAATCGCAAAATCAGGTTCTGGTTCGCTCTTAGGTGGTAAAGTAATCGGGGCTTGAGATTGCAAAGTTGCCCTATCTCCTACAATTTTTGGGAGTTGCTTCCACAAATTCCTTAAACAAGTTTCATGGGCTGTACCTTTGGATGCCATTTCAATAATTTCCCCATTAATTAATTCAATGTGGTCATCTTCATGGAAAAAGCCCAATTCTCCAAGCCTGTGGTATTCATCCAGTGTGAAGCGTTTAGCCTGAGCAATACTCATAACCTTACCTTTCTCTCTTTGCCATAATCCTTATTCTAAATGTGTCAGAAATTGGTATGCTAAAGGCCGAGACTCGCTATGAAAGCAAACAATGCCTGCGCCTACTATCAACCCCACGATAACTGCCTTTCCCTTGACAGCCGTAGTCGGTCAAGAAGCAATTAAATTAGCCTTGCTGTTAGCAGCCGTTGATCCTGGTTTGGGAGGAGTAGCGATCGCAGGTCGTCGCGGTACGGCAAAATCTGTAATGGCTCGTGCTATCCACGCTCTACTACCGCCCATTGAAGTTGTCAAAGGTTCAATCAGTAATTGTGACCCCAACCACCCAGAAGAATGGGACGATCAACTTTTGGCGGAGTACGCAGACAAAGACATTCAAGATGTTCCCGTCGAAATCATTCCCGCGCCTTTTTTGCAAATTCCTCTAGGTATCACTGAAGACCGACTATTAGGTTCAGTAGATGTTGAAAAGTCGGTAAAACAAGGCGATACCATTTTTCAGCCTGGATTACTCGCTACAGCAAATCGGGGTGTACTGTACGTAGATGAAATTAATTTATTAGATGACCAAATATCAAATCAGCTTCTAACAGTATTATCTGAAGGACGCAACCAGATTGAACGGGAAGGGATTAGTTTTCAGCATCCGTGCAAATCCCTATTTATTGCCACCTACAACCCAGAAGAAGGCGGATTACGGGAGCATTTATTAGATAGAATTGCGATCGCACTCTCTGCTGACGGTGTACTCGGCTTAGATCAAAGAGTAGAAGCAGTTGAACAAGCGATCGCTTATTCTAAATCTCCCCAAGACTTTCTCAAACAGTACAACGAAGATTTAGACTCACTCAAAACCCAAATTATCTTGGCGCGGGAATGGTTGAAAGAGGTAATCATCACCCACGAACAAATTGCCTACTTAGTCGATGAGTCCATTCGTGGAGGAGTTCAGGGACATCGCGCCGAGTTATTCGCTGCGCGGGTTGCCAAAGCTGCTGCGGCTTTGGAGGGACGAACAACAGTTAATGCCGAAGATTTGCGCCGTGCCGTGGAATTGGTGATTGTACCACGAGCTACAGTTGTGCAGACACCGCCACCAGATCAAGCACCACCACCGCCTCCACCCCCACCCCAACAGAATCAAGAAGAACCCCAAGACGAATCAGAAGAGGAACAAGAAGAACAAGAAGAACAGGAAGAAAATCAAGAGCAAGAACCTCCCGACATCCCGGAAGAATTTATCTTTGATCCAGAAGGGGTAATTCTTGATGACAACGTGCTGTATTTTACTCAAATGGCGAAGCGGCAAGGTAAATCTGGTAGTCGCAGTGTCATATTTTCCGATGACAGGGGACGCTACATTAAGCCAATGTTACCCAAGGGGAAAGCGCGACGCATTGCAGTAGATGCCACGCTGAGAGCTGCGGCTCCTTATCAAAAAGCACGCAGACAAAGGCAACCAGATAGAAAAGTTATTGTCGAACAGCCTGATATTCGCTCGAAACGCTTGGTACGTAAAGCCGGGGCGTTGGTAGTGTTTGTGGTAGATGCTTCTGGCTCAATGGCCCTGAATCGAATGCAATCGGCTAAAGGTGCAGTGATGCAATTGTTAACAGAAGCTTATCAAAACCGCGATCAAATAGCATTAATTCCTTTCCGGGGAGAACAGGCAGAGGTATTATTGCCTCCAACACGTTCTATTGCCTTAGCGCGTAACCGTTTGGAAAGGTTGCCCTGTGGTGGGGGTTCGCCCTTAGCACATGGTTTAACTCAAGCTGTGCGCGTCGGCTTAAATGCTCAGATGAGTGGAGATATTGGGCAAGTTGTCCTTGTAGCAATCACCGATGGGCGGGGTAATATTCCCTTAGCGCGTTCTTTGGGTGAACAGCTAGAACCAGGAGAAAAGCCAGATATCAAAGGAGAATTATTAGAAATTGCTGCCAGAATTCGTGCTTTGGGGATGCAACTATTAGTAATTGATACGGAAAGTAAATTTGTGTCTACTGGCTTTGCTAAGGAATTATCGCAAACAGCAGGCGGTAAATATTATCATTTGCCAAAAGCGACAGATCAAGCTATTGCTGCTATGACCAAAGGTGCGATCGCTGATTTAAAATCTAGATAATTAGTCATTAGTCATTAGTCATTGGATTTTTGACTTAGCACGACTACGAGCCAGTAGGCATTACCTGTGGTTGTAAATAGCAAATCAAATCTTGAATTCCCTTTTGCAGATACCGTGTTACTGTCATTGGACTAGTACCAATGTTTTTAGCAGCATCCTTGCGAGAAAGTTCCTTCAAAAAGACCATTTCAACCGCCATCCGGGGCTTTTCTTCCAACATATTGATTGCACCTTGCAGTTGTTGGCGTTCTTCTTCTTGTTGTAAAAGAACATGAGAACGAGGACAAGGAAGTGCTTCACCCAAGGTTATTTGGCAATCAACATAGTTAACTGCGGTTGCATCTAAACTTAAAGGCATCCGATTTTGAGCAGCTAACTTGGTTTCTTGCCATTCTTGTACAGATACCCGGAGATGGCTGGCAATTTCAGCATCCTTGGGCTGGCGACCTAAAGACATTGCCAAGTCCTTGCGAATTTTTTGCCCTTCATTATATAATTCTTGCCAACGACGGGGAATTTTTAATAGAGTACTGCGATCGCGCAAAAAGTGCAGCATCTCACCGCGAATGTATGGCACTGCAAAGGAACTAAAAGCATATCCTTGGCTAGGGTCGAAACGCTCAATAGCCCTAATCAAACCAAAATAACCAATTTGTTCTAAATCTTCATAAGGTTCATTACATTGATGGCTAAATTTATGAGCCATCTTCCGTACTAAGCCGGTATGTAACTGTACAAGTTTATTACGAAGTTTAATAGAAGGATTCTGGTGGTACAAGTGTAATAATTCTATACCATCAGTTCGTAAAGAGGACTCACTTGCTGCCATATACATTCCTTTGTTGTAACTCCTATTCCTGGGAAAATGGAGTTGCGTATATTTTCTTCTAAGCTGTTATTATTTTGCTTAGTCAGGGAAGAATAAGCCATCGTCGTTTCACTGAACTTATGAGGGGTCTAACTCCATAATTCAGTGTTTGTACGCATGATTTTGCGAACATCTCTGTTACAGGTTATTTTTGCTTTTTATATAACTGTTGAATGGTAAATAATCTTTAGCTTTTGCAACAAAAACTAGCTATTTATGCTGAAAAATGCATAACTTACCTAATAGTCATCCGTCATACTGAGTGCAAGTGGATCGGTACTGAATTAATCGCAAAATAGCTTGCAATCAAGGGTAAAGAGTGTGCTATCAGTACTAAAGATGCTGTGAAATCCTCAAAAACTGACAACTCTAATTTTCAACAACAAAGCCGCCCTTCAGATTTGGCAACAATATTAAATCGTTGGCTGTTAACCGCAAAGATTGGTAACAATAGGAATAAGCACAACGTTTTCCTAAAAAACAGTTTTTCAATATGAGCAATACCAGTAATTTTCGTGAAGCTATCCGTGAGGCTAAATCTCACGCCCTTGTTGGCCCTAACGTGATTGCCAACGCCCTCCCCTACGTCGGTGGTGGTTTGGTGCTAACGGCATTAGGAACCTACGGCGGTTTGGGAGTTATCCGTACTAACCCCGAAATATTCTTCCCCACCTTCATTGGTGCGGTGATTGTGGAGTTAATTTTGTTCTTTGTTGCCCAAAATGTTGCCCAAAAAGGTAACAAGGGACTTGCACTACCCCTGTTGGCAACCTATAGCCTCTTGTCTGGATATACTCTCAGTGGCTTGATATTCGTCGCCTTGAGATCCCAAGGTGTTGGCATTCAAGGCATTGGTTTAGCTGCCCTTGGTTGTGGTGTCACCTTTATAGCTGCCCGTCAAATTGGTTCAAATCTTTCTGAACAAGATGGGATGGCTTTGACGAAAACCATCAATCTCGGCGTTATTGCCTTGGTGGTTGTGTGCCTCGCCCAATTCGGCTTTGCCATGTTTGGTGTTTACACGCCAAATTGGTTAGAAATTGCCATCTCCGGTTTAGGAGTATTTCTGTTTGTTGGGGTTTCTGTTGTCGATTTCTACATCTTGCCCCGCACTTACAGCGATGACCAATATCTGCCTGCTGCTTTGTCGATGTACCTCACTTACATCAACTTGTTTGTCTTTATCTTGCGGTTGCTAATTGCTATCAATGGCCGCGATTAATTGTCTGTAGACGCTAACACAAGTCAAGTTTTATAAAGTAAAAACCGTGGTTAAATTTTTAGCAACCACGGTTTTTTTATTTGTTTAACAGTAGAATATGTGGATAAGTTAAGCCTCAAGTGAGCAAAACTATGCTTGAACTCTTAAATATAAAAATTGAAGTAGAAAGATTGTCTAATATCTTGACCAAGGCTGAAGGCTGTCTTTGACCTGACAGAACTAAGTGCAAGAATTGAAGAGTTGAATCAATTGATTTCTCAAGCTGCTTTCTGGCATAATTCTGCCACTTTCTATCAGATACTTGAAGAAATTGAATTCCTCAACGCTACAAAGAAACAATATCAGCGATCGCACTTCATTCTAGAAGATATCAAGGCTGCACTAGAACTACTAGAATTATCTGCTGATGAAGAATTGTTGCTAGAGGCGCAAACCAACCTTACCCAACTCCAGCAAGAACTCGAAACAGTAGAAATAGAACAATTACTGTCCAGTCCCTGCGACCAAAAAGGTGCATTTCTCACTATTACTGCTGGGGTTGGTGGTGCAGATGCTCAATATTGGGCATATATGCTGCTACGAATGTACTCTAAATGGGGAGAAAGCAACAGTTACAAAATCCTTTTAGTGGAAGAATCTTGCGGGGATTTAGCTGGAATTAAATCTGCCTCCTTGGAAATTATCGGTCGTTATGCATACGGCTACCTCAAATCAGAAACAGGCACACATCAACTAGAGCAAATATCGCCCTTTGATGCTGCTAACAGCTTGCGAACGAGTTTAGCTAGTGTAGAAGTTATCCCAATATTGGATGAGTCTATTGATTTTGAGATTCCAGAGAAGGATTTGGAAATTACTTTTTATCGCCATCGGGGGAATGTTAACCGAACAGAAACATGGGTAAAGATGGTTCACATTCCTACTGGGATCAGTGTATCTTGTAACCAAGAGCGTAGCCAGCTGCAAAACAAAGAGAAAGCCTTAGCTATTCTCAAGAGTAAACTGTTTGCGCTCGCACTAGCCCAAGGTGTCCAGATTGACAAAAATCAACGCCGACAGATAAAAGCTCTATCCAACAAGCTCATCCGTGAATATATCTTGCATCCTTACACCAAGGTGAAAGATTTACGTACCAATGTAGAAACACTTGTTGCGACAGAGGTATTAGACGGTAAAATTGATTTGTTTATCAAAGCCTATCTGCAACAGCTATATCTCACTACTTCAGAGGATAAGAAAGTGCTTGATAATTTCAAGTAACTTTTGTAACCTATACAAGTTGTGCAGAAAAAATTTGCCCAACTACAGCTAAAATCAAGAAACATAAAAAGAGCAATTTTCCAATCCAAAGCGCTCTATCTATCATTCAGCAAGCATTATGGATGTCCTAGAACTCAAACGCGAAATCGAAACGTTGTCTGGCCGCCTGGGTAAAACCCAGGACTATCTTTGACGTACCTGCACTGACAGCCAAAATTCAAGACCTCGAAAAAATATCCGCTCAACCAGAATTTTGGAATGAGCAAACCCAGGCTCAACAAACCCTGCAAGAACTCAACGACCTGAAAGCCCACCTCCAGCAATACGATCGCTGGCACGCCAATCTAGAAGATACTAAGGCAGTTGTTGAGTTGTTGGAGTTAGAAACCGATGAGGCACTACTCCAAGAAGCAGAATCTACCATCACTAAACTGAATCGTGACCTGGATCAGTGGGAGTTACAACAGTTACTTTCCGGCCCCTATGATGCAGAAGGTGCTGTACTGACGATTAGTGCTGGTGCTGGTGGCACAGATGCTCAAGACTGGGCATTTATGCTGATGCGGATGTACACCCGTTGGGGCGAAGCTCACGGCTATAAGGTAACTTTAGCTGAAGAGTCGGAGGGTGATGAAGCCGGAATTAAATCGGCAACCCTAGAAATTACTGGTCGCTATGCTTATGGTTACTTGCGATCGGAAATGGGTACACATCGCTTAGTGCGGATTTCACCTTTTAATGCCAACGGTAAGCGACAAACCAGTTTTGCAGGGGTGGAAGTAATGCCGCAGATTGATAACTCTGTGCAATTAGATATTCCAGATAAGGATTTGGATATCACCACAACTCGATCTGGTGGTAAAGGTGGCCAAAACGTCAACAAAGTAGAAACTGCTGTGCGGATTGTTCACATTCCTACTGGCCTTGCCGTGCGCTGTACAGAAGAGCGATCGCAGCTGCAAAATAAAGAGAAAGCCCTAAATCGCCTCAAAGCAAAGCTTTTGGTCATCGCCAAGGAACAACGCGCCCAAGAAATTGCCGAAATTCGTGGCGATATGGTGGAAGCCTCCTGGGGAAACCAAATCCGTAACTATGTATTTCACCCTTACCAGATGGTGAAAGATTTACGTACAAATACAGAAACTACGGCTATTGGCGATGTGATGAATGGTGAACTTGATCCATTCATTCAAGCTTATTTGCGCCAAGAAAATAAATTAGTAGAAAACACTTATCCATAATTTGGGATTCTTTACAAGTGCTAAGTAATTATTCTTAATATTACTTAGCGCTTGTTGTTTATTTTTAGTGTTTCATATTGGTGCGATGCCTAGCATTTCCTCTTATTAGGGCGTTTTCAGAGAAATTTTTTAGCAAAATACAGGCGATCGCTATTCTATCCCAGACCAACTGTTACAGTTATAAAAGAGTCTGTGGACAAATAACTATGAGCAACACTCCCTCAACAGAACCTCAACCTAGCTACGTAAAACTCGCCATGCGAAACATGGTGCGTAAGGGTGCAACTTCCCTGAAGCATTTTGGATTGACTGCCGTGGGGCTTTTAGCTCTCCTTGTTGGTCTTGCTTACCTAACTCACTAAACTAGTCATTAGTCATTAGTCATTAATTATATTTAAAAGGACAGACGACCAATGACAAAGGACAGTCTTAGCGAAAAACCATAAACCTCAGACTAGGAGACTGTGTGCCCCTGAGCGTTGAACTATATGTAGAGGATGATTTTTACGATTTGTCCCCGGCAACATCTGTAAAAATGGGGGACACTGATCCCCGAATTCCTGCTGAAACTTGGGAAAATTGGTTTAATCACTGGTTAGAAATACTTCAACCCCAAATTCCGCCAGCGCCAAGTTATGAAATTGGGCTGCGTTTGACAGACGACTCGCAAATTCAAGAACTGAATGCTCAGTATCGCCAACAAAATAAGCCCACAGACGTTTTAGCTTTTGCTGCTTTAGAAGTGGATTTTCCGCAAAGCAAAGAAATGCTTGCATCTGTACCATTATACTTAGGTGATATTATTGTGTCTGTAGATACGGCACAGTTTCAAGCTCAACAGCAGGAACATAGCTTACCAACTGAGCTAGCTTGGTTAGCATCTCACGGTCTATTACACCTGTTGGGCTGGGATCATCCTGATGAAGAAAGTTTGGGGCGAATGTTAAAACAGCAAGTAAGATTGCTGAACGCAATAGGTATTTCTATTGACATGGAATAGCAGTAGTTATGTGTTCTTAATGTTAATTTTGGGTAATACTTTTATAATACTTCTGTGGAAAATTGCTTAAAGATTGCCTCAAAGTTAATTCTGCCATTAAGATCGGCGAATATTCCCACTGTAGCAACTCTATCTTTGTATTTTTAAGTCTATGTCCCCAAAAATTTCTCCATCACCAACGCCTACCTCGTTACAAACACTGGTGTCTAACGAACGGGAATTTTCCTGGAAAGTAGCCTCTAATCTATTTGTTAGTTTTAAATATGCCTGGGCTGGAATCAGCTATAGTTTTCAAACTCAACGGAATTTTCGCATCCACGTAAGTGTTTGCGCTTTAGCGATCGCTTTAAGCGTTTTTCTACATCTGCAAGCGGTGGAAATAGCGGTAATTGGTGTAACTAGTGGTTTAGTTTTGGCATTAGAGTTACTAAATACAGCGATCGAGTCTCTTGTGGACTTAACCGTTAAGCAGACATACCATGAATTGGCAAAAATCGCTAAAGATTGTGCGGCTGGTGCAGTCCTTGTGTCTGCTTTGGTAGCCGTGCTAGTAGCTGGTACGCTATTGCTCCCTCCTTTGGTAAAGTTAATTATATCGACTTTGTAAATATGCTTTGTATAGGCGTAGCCCAACCCAGGCATCGCCAAGTGATTTGGTAAGAGGATCACACTCTAGCCAATCCACTGCGGAAAACACATATAAGTAATTCAAAATTTAAGAAGTGGCTGGTCGTAGAATAGCCGCTTCATATTTTTGCCCCATAACACAAGCCAAAATTGCTCTAACTGTGGCGAAAAAGTCAAAAAATCTCTGTCTACCAGGACTCATATTTGCCCTCATTGCGGATATGTAGGAGATAGAGATATCAACGCAGCTATTAACATCCTAAAGTTAGGATTAACTACGGTGGGGCACACCGGAAGCTACGCTACAGGAGATTTGCCCTCTTGGGCAGTTGGTGCAAGCCTGCTGTCTAACGGCGAGTCTGTGAATGTAGAATCCCCGTCACTTTAGTGCGGGGAGTGTCAAAGTATCACAATTTGGGCAGTTCACTGCCTTAAGAACCATTGCTGTATTTATAATTCAGCACCTTACCTCACAACCGGAAAAGCCTAGAAACTAATTAACAGGTTTGCGCTGTCAACCACAGAATAAAACCTGATCTGCGGATAACCGAAGTCTACAAGAACTATTGAAGAAGAATTCAGAAGTCAGAATTCAGGAGCGGAGCCGGAGACGCTCCGCCTCCGGTCAGAATCAATCAGTCGGGGATTCGGTTATTCATCCGCCACTCGCACAGAAAACATTGCTGAATTCTGACTCCTGACTCCTGAATTCTGTTCGATAAGCCAATTCCAGAAATGGTGCGCTATTATCGACGAACAATTGCAAAGAACTGCTGTTGAGAGTGCGATTTAAATTCGACTTTAACATCATGAATTGGCGAGGATAAAAAAATGGTTCAAAGTATAGGCGGTGTTGCGAACTATACAGCTACCGACCTAAATCGATTTGCCGAAGACCTGAATCGAGACGGAATTTGTGTGATTCGTGGGCTTTTTGATAAAAAATTGATTGGTGAGTGGGCAAAAGCTTTTGAAAATTTATTCCGAGAGCGCCAAAATCAACCAGGTGGGCTGGCTCCCCGTGAAATAGCTCGCTACTATTTGACATTGCCTTGGGTTTCCCCTTTTGCCAATGTGGAAGTTTTCGCCAATCCGGTGATTATGGGTATCCTTGAGCGAGTATTTTTTCAGGAATATGTGATGGTTCAGATGGGAGTTGATCTGCCAGTACAAGGTTCGGATTATCAAGAAATCCATCGGGACTATCGCCCTTTATTCTCCGACCAAATAGTAACGCCACTCTATGCCCTTGCGGTTAACTTCCCCCTTGTGGAAGTAACGGCAGAAAACGGCCCGTTCCAGATGGCGCGTGGTACGCATGTTTTGCCGCGTGAAGAGGGATTAAGGAAAATTGCCACTGGTGAAATTCCGATGGAATCTTTTTATATGGAGCTAGGGGATGCGATGATTCGGACACCTTTGGCGTTGCATCGGGGTTCACCAAATCGAACTGACCAGCCAAGGCCAATGGTAGTTATGGGCTATGCTATGCATTGGTTGCACACGCCGAAGGTGGATTTGACTCTCCAACGAGACTATTATCAGAGCCTACCAGAGAATTTAAGGCAGATGATTCGGTGTCAGGTTGTAGAACAGTTGCCAAAGGAGAAGGTTGAAACTTACGTAAATTTCAAGTATTAAGTAAGTTGACGGAATTAAAGGTAGCTAGCGAAGGCTGTCATTTGTCCTTGGTCATTTGTCATTGGTCATTAGTAAGGACTTTAAACCTGTTTACATTTTGTAAATACTTGGGTTTTTAGTACTAACTTACTTAATCAGCAAGCTCTTTACTCTGTGTTATCTGCGCCTCTGTGGTTAAATAAAAGACTTTGGAACCGCAGAGACGCGGAGGGCGCAGAGAGAAAAAAAGAGATTTTATATCATGTCCGGTTAAATAATTGTCATTGCGTACCGCCAAGGGCGGAACCCGCAGGGTACGAAGAGAAGCAATCCCAAAAGCCTTGCGATTGCTATCTCTACGAGACGCTACGCGAACATTCCACTTCGTTGCATTCGCAATGACATATCACAAGTAATTTGCCGGACATGATATTACTAGTCACTTTGAAAGGGCTTTGTATTTTTGGAGTTTGGAATCATTCAGACTCAAATTCAGTAATGCGGGAAAATTCAAGAACACGAACCAGCATAAAGATAGTTGTTTTTGCGATCGCACTTCTTCAAAATTTGAGTTAACACGCTATAGCGAGTGCCGAGATGTTAACTTATACCAATCCAGTCTACAAAGGCTATTTTGCCGATCCTTTTGTTTGGGAATTTGAGGGTGTATACTACGCGATCGGCACTGGTGCAGCCGAAGCGGAAGGAACAGTAGACGAAATCGCAAAATTACGTGTCTTCCCTCTATTACGCTCCTTTGATTTCGTGAATTGGGATTTTGTAGATAACGCCCTGTTGCGGCCAGACCCCTCTCTTGGCGATAATTTTTGGGCCCCTGAAGTTGCTTATTGCAATGGCAAATTTTACCTCTACTACTCTGTAGGACACGAGGATAAAAATCATCAGTTGCGTGTTGCCATGAGCGATAATCCTTTGGGCCCATATAAAGATGTTGGTGAACCACTTGTAGATCCGAATTCTTGCTCCTTCGCCATCGACCCCCATGCATTCCGTGACGATGATGGGCAGTGGTATTTATTTTATGCTCGTGATTTTTTAGATACTGAGGGCGGCGTGCGGGCTGGTACTGCCCTCTTTGTAGATCGGCTCCAAGATATGACCAAACTTTGCGGTGTCGGCAAAGTCGTCTTACGGGCACGTTCCGACTGGCAACGATTTCTAGCCAACCGATTGATGTATGGTGAACATTTTGATTGGCATACTTTAGAAGGCCCCTGTGTCCGTAAACATGAAGGTCGATATTATTGCTTTTATAGTGGTGGGCGTTGGGAAACTGAGGACTACGGTGTAGATTATGGTGTTGCGGATAGTGTGATGGGGCCTTACTCTGATGCGGGTAACGAAACGGGGCCACGGGTACTGCGATCGCCCTTGGCGTTGGCGGAGCCATCGCTTCCTGATCGTGTCAAAGGGCCTGGACACAACTCAATCGTTGTAGGCCCCGATGGTCAGACTGAGTACATTGTCTACCATGCCTGGGATGTAAACATGGATGCACGGCGAATGTGCTTAGATAAACTCATTTGGACACCAGATGGCCCATATTGCGAAGGCCCCACCTGGACACCGCAGGCGATCGCTTCCAAATCAATTTGATTCTTTAACACCAATTCACGAAAATCTTGATACATAAAGATTTATCGTAGGGGCATGGCATTGCTCATACGTGTCAACTTAACGTGAAACCCCTGTCAAAACTTGATGTTCAGTCCTCTGGCTTCCCATGACTATCCGCGTCACCCC
>NZ_JAYGHE010000023.1:27208-89437 GCF_034931145.1 Nostoc sp. UHCC 0252
ATTGCTATGCCCTTACTTTGCTACTATCAGTTCTTGTAGATATAGTGTTTTATTGAGGTATTCTAGTACCTCCTCCTGTAGGCGAAGGATTGTTTTCAGGTAGGCTATCGCCTCCTTCTGTACGTCTAGTATTGCCTTGAGGGACTGATGCACCAGAATTAGTAGGCAGATTATTATATGTCCGTGCAACCTGGCTGAATTGATATTTTGTGATCGCACTAGCAGTGTTGAAATGGCTCCTGATGGTTGGTAATCCGCGATTCGCCAATGCTACAAGGTCGGGATTCTGCCCAAGTGCTGCTTCGCGTTGGAAAAGGGCTGCGTTTTCCAGATGAGCATTTACACCGCCCTCATCCATATAGGCTTGGTCAAAGCGATCGCCCTGTAGCTGAGACAGTCGCGCCTGTCCTGCTCGAAATTTTGGCGCAGGAGCATTGGGAGGATTTACACCTAATCGTGAACCAATCCGTGTCAAGTCATTTTTCACCTGTGTTTGCTCTTGAATCTCTGCTGTAGCAAATTGTTTGACTTGAGGATTAGTCGAGCGCTGCAATGCTAATTGCCCCAGCGCGATGTTACCTAAGCCTGCTTGACCTGCATCTATAATGAACTGCCGATCAACCTCGTTAACTTGGGTATTTTGGGTTGGTGTTGTTCGATTGGTTTGAGCGTTCACAAACTCACTATTTGGAAGTAATGCTGAGTATCCCAATGAGACGAAAAATCCGACTGCAACGAGAGCAATAGTAACTAAGGTTCGTTTAATCATGATCCGTTCCTAAGAAAGCTTGGCTAAACCAGCGTGTATTTCCACTAGATCGTTTGCTCAAAATTTTTTTGCGAGATTGATGATTGTGCAAAGAACCTAATATGCCTGGAAAATTACGCTATTTCCAATACTCTTGTCCTTGGGATAAATATCCATCTTTCTTGAGGCATGTTTAGAACCCCAAATAAAAGGTAATTTTTTCTCAAATCAACTTTATCCAATCAAACGATATAAACCATGTTGTTGAGCAATTGCTCAAAAGTCACTATCCAGACCAGACAAATTACACAATATTAGTTAGTTTAGGCGATCGCCAAGAAGTCTAAAATTTATATATATACAATTTAATGTCTTTAGTTTTGAATTGTTAATATCCTATTATTTGAAGGATAAATCGAGTGGAAGCCTTGCTTAAACTGGTTTAGTATCAGAATTTATTAATAATTTTTGGATTGGACATCATCAAATATTTCTGATCTGTAACTATTGTAGTGGATACTTAAACCAGTTAATGTTTTTATACTTCTAATTTACTTTGTTTTAATCTTTACTTACAAAAGTAACGTTCATATAAGCCTTTTGGCGTATATCTAATTATATATTTAGTTAAAAATAACATAGAATTAAGTATTGTTAACGTTATAATTTTAATACTTAAGAATAATACAGTAGTTTTTAATTACTATATTTAGATAGATGAATATGTAATTAAAAAAAGCAAATAATAAGACTAATTCTTACGAGAAACAGAACTTGTTAGTCCAATATTCTGCAAGTTGAGTTAATAATCTATGTCAAGCAATAAAGTGCAATTACAAAACAACGGTGTGAGTCATATCGTGTCACCAACGGTAAACGAAGCAAAATCATCCGAGACAGCGAAATCACAATCGCTAGGCACATCAAAAAATTTATCCTCATTCAACAAAAACTCTCGGTCAACAAAAGCTTTTACCGATACACCTGATATAGTTTGCTTATCTCATCTGCGTTGGAATTTTGTATATCAAAGACCACAACATCTTTTAAGTCGCTGCGCTCAAAAAAAGAGGGTGTTCTTTATTGAGGAGCCAATTTTTAACCGGGAACCATTGGGGCGATTGGATATTAGTGAAGACAAAAGTGGAGTAATAGTTGTTGTTCCATATTTACCAGAAGGTTTAAGTGAAGAAGCAGTAAACGCAGATATAAAAGTACTGCTTGATAGGTTATTTGCAGAACATAATATCTCTAAGTACATTTGTTGGTACTATACGCCAATGGCGATCGCATGGGCAAGCCATTTAGAACCTGAAGCTGTGATCTACGATTGCATGGATGAATTGTCTGCCTTTAAAGGAGCATCCCCTACTTTAAAGAACTATGAAGCAGAACTATTTCGTCGAGCAAACCTAGTATTTACAGGCGGACAAAGCCTTTACGAAAGTAAGGTAAACCAGCATCCAAACGTTTATGCCTTTCCCAGTAGTGTAGATGTACCCCACTTTGGCCAAGGAAGAACCGTTAAAGAAGAACCAGCAGATCAAGCAAATATTCCTCATCCCCGCCTTGGCTTCTTTGGTGTAATTGATGAGCGGATGGATATTGAATTACTAGCTGGAATTGCCGAGGCTCGTCCTGATTGGCATTTAGTCATAATTGGGCCGGTTGTGAAAATAGACCCAGCAACTCTGCCACAGCATGAAAATATTCATTATCTCGGTGGTAAAGACTATAAAGACTTGCCAGTATATCTAGGGGGTTGGGATTTGGCAATGTTGCCGTTTGCGCGAAACGAGTCAACACGTTTTATTAGCCCGACTAAAACACCAGAGTATTTAGCCGCAGGTAAACCTGTAGTCTCTACCTCGATTCGAGATGTGGTGCGTCCTTATGGAGACTTGAAGCTAGTACGAATTGCAGACACGACTGAAGATTTCGTTGCCGCAGCAGAACAAGCATTGCAAGAAGATACCCCAGCATCAGGATGGTTGAGTCGGGTAGATGCATTCTTAGAGCAGATTTCTTGGGATCGGACTTGGGGATCTATGATGCAGTTGATCGATTCTGCGATCGCAACCACACCAGATACCACAACTAATGGTAAAAATGGGAAATCTCCCATCTCAACAGATATCCCAGAAGCACCAAGCATCGTTACCAGAGACTTTATATTTGATTACTTAGTTGTTGGTGCAGGTTTCTCTGGCAGCGTTATCGCCGATCGCTTGGCGAGACATTCCGGTAAAAAAGTATTGGTTGTAGACAAGCGCAACCACATTGGCGGTAATGCTTACGACCATTACGACGACCACGGGATTCTCGTACATAAGTATGGCCCTCATATCTTTCATACCAGTTCCCGCGAAGTATTTGAATACCTCTCACAGTTCACTGCTTGGCGTTCTTACGAACATCACGTTCTAGCCAGCGTAGATGGACAACTCGTTCCCATCCCCATTAACCTTGACACCATCAATAAACTCTATGGAATGAACCTCAACTCATTCCAAGCAGAAGAATTTTTTCAGTCAGTTGCAGAACCGAGAGAACACATCCGTACCTCTGAAGATGTAGTGATTAGTAAAGTTGGTCAAGAACTTTACGAAAAATTCTTCAAAAACTACACTCGCAAGCAATGGGGACTCGATCCTTCAGAGCTTGACAAAACAGTAATTGCCCGAATTCCCACCCGTACCAACCGCGACAGCCGATATTTCACAGATAGTTACCAAGCAATGCCACTGCACGGCTTTACCCGGATGTTTGAGAATATGTTAAATCATCCGAACATTAAGGTAATGCTCAACACCGATTACCGCGAAATCGAGAAGGCTATACCCTGCCGCGAGATGGTTTACACTGGGCCAGTTGATGAGTTTTTTGATTGTCGCTACGGTAAACTACCCTATCGCTCATTGGATTTCAAACACGAAACGCATCACACCCCTGTGTTTCAGTCAGCGCCAGTAATTAACTATCCCAACGAACAACTTTATACCCGCATCACCGAATTTAAGTACCTAACCGGACAGGAACACTCCAAAACTAGTATTGTTTACGAGTTTCCCAAGGCAGAGGGCGACCCCTATTATCCAGTGCCACGTCCTGAAAATCAGGAAATTTACAAACAATACAAAGCCTTGGCTGAGTCAACACCAGGTGTGCATTTTGTGGGACGGCTAGCTACATACAAATATCTCAACATGGATCATTGTGTGGCGCAGGCTTTAGCAACATACAAACAAATAGCGGTTAAGGCTTAAGTTTTTTGATGTTGCTCGTGGGCAGCTGCTGCCCAGCCTACACTTTTTTAAAGTAGAGACGCGATGAATTGCGTCTCTACAAAAGTCAGGTTGGCAATTTTATGTGACTGGCAGATGATTTAGTGGTTACTAAGTACAGCATTTCATTAATTCGTAGCGAATTAAATTTGGCAATACCCTGCAATGCCAATGCATCAACTAACAACGCCAATGTATTGCCTGACAATGGCAATGTATTGCCTGACAACGCTAATGCATCGTCTGACAATGGCAACGTATCGGTTGACAACGCTAATGCATCGTCTGACAATGCCAATGCATCGACTGACAATCCTAATGCATCGATTGACAATCCTAATGCATCCCCTTGCATTAAAAACGCAACGCTACGATTTTATGCAAAGCTGTACCATAGCGGTTCCCATTCAGATGTGGTAGAGCATTACATCACGAGGTGTAGGGGCACGGCAGTGCCGTGCCCCTACGGGTGTACCTCACCTAAACGAGAACCGCTATAAGAAACTGTTGGATCTGAGTATTTCACTAATTGATTCTGAATTCTGTATTTTTCTTCATGCTTTTGTGGTCAACATCCGCAAGTGATAGATATTATATCTGCGTTATCAAAACGCGGAACTATTAAAGTAAGACTTACGCAAAATTACACGCTGTACGGGCAATTCACGAATTGCCCGTACCTGAAAATGAGGTTTCGGCTATTGTTTGCGTAAGTCTTGATAAAAGTAATAAAAGCTTTAGTTGTGTAAATTATGTCTTTTTTCTTTAACTCAAGTGAAGACGTGACAAATAACGTTTTGAGAGAGAATAATTCACAACTCCCCTTGGAAGTGTGGGCTGGTGTAGAGTGTACAGTTAATCGCGTGGGTGATGAGTATTTAGACCAGTTGGAACGCAATGGTCATGCAACGCGCTTAAATGATTTAGATTTGTTTGCAGAACTAGGGATAAAAGCTATCCGCTACCCTGTATTGTGGGAGAAGATAGCACCTAATGGGCTAGAAAATGCCGATTGGTCTTGGCCTGATGAAAGGCTGGGGCGCTTGCGCGAACTTGGCATCCTTCCAATTGTGGGATTAGTGCATCATGGTAGTGGCCCACGAGATACGAGTTTGGTAGACCCAGAATTTCCAGAGAAACTAGCAGTGTTTGCGCGTGCGGTTGCCGATCGCTATCCTTGGGTCACACATTACACACCTGTAAACGAGCCATTGACAACGGCGCGATTCAGTGGAATGTATGGTCACTGGTATCCTCACGGGCGGGATGATTTAACTTTCGCCCGTGCTTTGTTGGGAGAGTGTCGCGCAGTAGCCTTGGCAATGAAGGCAATCCGGGAAGTCAACCCTAGCGCTCAACTAGTGCAAACCGAGGATTTAGGTAAGATTTACAGTACACCTAAACTAGAATATCAAGCAGAATTTGAGAACGATCGCCGTTGGTTGAGCCTTGATTTATTATGCGGTCGAATTAACCCGACTCATTCAATGTGGGGTTACTTAAAGAAGTGTGGTATTAGTGAGGCTGAACTTGAGACATTTTTGCAAAATACCTGTCCTCCTGACATCATCGGGATTAACCATTATTTAACCAGCGAACGTTTTTTGGATGAGCATACAGAAAATTATCCAGCTTGGACGCACGGCGGTAATGGACATGACAAGTATGCAGATGTAGAGGCGGTGCGAGTTTGTGCTGAGGGTTTGGCAGGCCCACGTACATTATTACTAGAGACATGGGAACGCTATCACCTGCCCCTTGCTGTCACCGAAGCTCATATTAGCTGCACCCGTGAGGAGCAGCTACGCTGGCTTTATGAGGTGTGGAATGCGGCAAAAGAATTACAAGCTGAGGGTGTGGATATCCGCGCTGTCACTGTTTGGGCGCTCCTTGGCAGCTACGATTGGAATAGTTTAGTTACAAAAGCTAGCGGCTACTACGAGCCAGGGGTATTTGATTTGCGTTCGCGTAGCGTCTCCTCTGGAGAATCGCCACATCCTCGACCAACAGCGATCGCAAAAATGGTGCAGAATCTAGCAAATGGGCATGAACTAAATCATCCGCTACTTGAAACCCCTGGCTGGTGGCATCGACAACAGCGCCTCTTATACCCTGCAATAAGTTGCAGTGCAATGATAGGGAAAGCGAGGAAAAAAACTTCCTCAATGCCCCCCGCCTCTCCTCGTCCTCTGGCGATCGTCGGTGCTAGAGGAACTCTCGGAAAGGCTTTTGCTCGGTTGTGCGAAGTGCGCGGAATTTCATATCAACTGCTGACGCGCCAAGAAATGGATATTACCGATCCTGCCTCTGTGGATGCGGCGCTTACCCAGTTGAAGCCGTGGGCGGTTGTGAACGCTGCCGGATACGTGCGGGTGGACGATGCCGAAAATGAACCCCATGTTTGCTTACAGGTGAACGCCGAAGGCCCAGCGATTCTAGCTGCCGCTTGCGCTCAACATAACGTGCCACTGCTGACTTTTTCCTCAGATTTAGTATTTGATGGTGCTGTATCTAATCCTTATGTTGAAACTGATACTGTTGCCCCTCTTAATGTATATGGGTGCAGCAAAGTTTTGGCAGAAAAGCTGGTATTGCAGGCTTATCCTGCATCACTGGTGATTCGCACAAGTGCATTTTTTGGCCCGTGGGATGAGTATAATTTTGTCACGATCGCTCTGCGTCAGCTTAGTGCTGGTAATAATTTCATTGCCGCAGAGGATGGAATTGTTTCACCTACTTATGTACCAGATTTAGTTCATGCCAGCCTAGATTTATTAATTGACGGCGAGTGTGGGCTGTGGCATTTGGCGAATAAGAGTGCGATCGCTTGGGCTGATTTCGCGCGGTTAGCGGCTAAACAAGCTGGAGTCAGTATCACCAATCTGGTTTCTGTGCCTACAGAACAACTTGGTTTAACTGCTCCCCGCCCAACTTACAGCGTTCTTGGTAGCAGCCGAGGTGAATTTATGCCATCCCTTGACCATGCAATTTCTCGCTACTTGGAAGAAAGAATCTAGTGGTTCATATCATTAATTTAGATGAGTTTGTAGTAATCACAAAGCGTGCTTCTTTGAAAACTAAAGTCCTCACTACAACCATCTACAGCAGTCCTAAATCATTCGTGAAAAGTTAGATCCCCGACTTCTTAAAGAAGTCGGGGATCTGGACACTGAGAATTTTCACAAATCAAACAGGATTGCTTATATTAACCAAATTTATCTTTACCCCCAAGCCCCAATTATGTCAACCATTTTAGTAACGGGAGGAGCCGGATATATTGGCTCCCATGCTGTATTAGCTCTGAAAAATGCAGGTTATGAAGTAATTGTTCTGGATAATCTATCCAATGGACATCGTGAACTTGTAGAAGATGTTTTGCAGATAAAGTTGATTGTTGGCGATATGAGCGATCGCGCCCTGCTTGATAACATATTCTCAACTCACAATATAGAGGCAGTAATGCATTTTGCTGCTTATATTGCCGTGGGTGAATCTGTCACCGACCCAGCTAAATATTACCAAAATAATGTTGCAGGAACCCTGACACTTTTAGAGGCAATGCTTGCTGCGTCAGTTAAGAAATTTATTTTTTCTTCTACCTGTGCCCTTTATGGTGTACCAAAGTTTGTTCCCCTTACCGAAGAACATCCGCAAGATCCCATTAGTCCTTACGCTACTAGCAAGTGGATGGTAGAACGAATTTTATCTGATTTTGATACAGCTTACAATTTAAAATCTGTACGTTTCCGTTACTTTAACGCTGCCGGTGCTGATCCCAATGGGTTGTTAGGTGAAGACCATGAACCTGAAACTCACCTTATACCATTGGTACTATTAGCTGCTTTGGGTAAACGCGAATCTATTTTTATTTTCGGCACTGATTACCCTACCCCAGACGGTACTTGTATCCGGGATTATATTCACGTAACTGACTTGGCGCAAGCTCATATTTTGGGTTTGGAATATCTACTCAAAGGTGGAGAAAGCGAAGTATTTAATTTGGGTAATGGCAGTGGTTTTTCCGTCAGAGAAGTGATAGAAACTGCTCAAGAAGTAACAGGCAAAGAAATCAAAATAGAGGAACGCGATCGCAGACCAGGCGATCCTCCTATTTTAGTTGGGAGCAGCGACAAAGCAACTAAAGTTTTGGGTTGGCATCCCCAGTATCCCAACGTTAAGGAAATCCTCACCCATGCTTGGCAATGGCATCAACAACGGCATAGATAGGATGTTACAATCCTGCGCTTAAAAGCGTGGGATTCCCTCTAAATCTTATATCTTAACTAAACGGCTAACATGATACTGCTTAACTGCTTTTAGTTCCATCTCTTTTGCTGAGTTCAATGCAACCATCACCTGACCACAAACTTCAACTCTAGCTTCATAAGCACCTGATTCATTGCTACCTGGAACTGTAAAATCAATCCGAACTTCTGCCCAATCAGCATCATCTTCTTCTCCTTGAGCAACCTCTTCTATTGCAAGCAATTGTCCAACTTTCAAGTAGTGAAGCCAAGTCCAACCTAATTGCATCCAAATTTCGCGTTCAGCAATTTGCTCAAATTTGCTCAAACCTGCCCATCCTCGGTAAAACTGACGCAGACCAAAAACCGAATCATCTCTGTTTACTAATAAATTAAGGACTTCTGGTTCTAAATGTCCCCAGAAACACCCTTGGGGAAAATCAGCTAAAGTGGGGGCAAATTGATGACCACCAAAGTGATTGGTTTGCCAAACTCTTAACTTTCCTTGAGAAAGTGGAGCATATTCTTTACGCAATCGCCGATATATAGGATTGCCAAATCTCCCACAAGCAAGGTCAACTTGAGCATGGGTGCAAACCATGAGTTCACGAATGTGACTCGTTTGTTGCTCATACTCGTGAAACTGTGATAAATCGTTGGGCTGTTGCATCAACTGTTTGAGTATTGCCGTTACTAGAACAGTTGCTTTCTGTTCTGGAACAACAAACTCTTGTTTCTCAAACTGAAAAAATAATTTGGCAGGACGATAGTAGTACAGCACACGGGTAAAGCCAGGGTGAGAGTACTCACTATCAGGGGCAATTAACATTGGTCGTATGTTGATTCCCTGCTCCTCAACCTCTTGGAACAAACTTATTAATGCCTTAATTGTTGGATTTTCATAATAAATTTCTTCCGGCCAAGGTTGGGGGATTTCCATAATTAGCCAATAGTCAGAAGCCCCTGCTGTACCAATAGGATCTTCTCCGTTGGCTTTAGAAACTAATGAGCAAAAACGACAATCTGTTGTAAGGGATTGGTGAGTGTTTTGATGCATGTACAGCAGATTTCCTTGGTATTGCATTAAAATTTACTAAACTGAACTAAAAACTGACAGTTTTGACTGCTCTTGATGTTTCCGCCGTCCATGCAGGATCATTTTTACACCACTAGCAGGGGAGCAAAGAAGACCGCCAAACTTGGGGCGTTCTGGCCGTTTACTTACTAGTTCTAATTGATAGCGTGATATAATTGTTGCTAATACAAGCTTCATTTCAAATAAGGCAAAACTTCCACCAATACAAACACGAGAACCACCCCCAAAAGGGAGAAATTCGTAAGGTGAGAACTGTTTTTCTAAAAAGCGTTCTGGCTTAAATTCTTTTGGCTCTGGGTATAAATCTTCGCGTTGATGCGTTGAATAAATATTACTAATAAGTACTGTACCGGGATGTAATTCATAGCCCATCACTTCAACAGGAGATTCTACTAATCGGGGAAATGCAAACAACTGAGTTGGATAAATTCGTAAGGCTTCGTTGCAAACAGCGCTTAGATAAGGTAGTGCAATAATGCTCATCGGGTCTGGGTTTTCACCAAGGCTATCAATTTCTTCAAGCAGTCGTTTGTGAATAGCAGGTAAACGGTGAATCCAATATAGTGACCAACTAATTGCAGTTGCTGAAGCATCTTGAGCCGCGAATATGGGTGACAAAAGTAGGTCACGCACCTCTTCATTACTTAATGGCTCACCTGTTTCATCATGAGCAAATATTAAATCAGAAAGCATGTCAGTGCGTGAAGAATCAGCCACTCGACGACGTTCTTTAACTTCCGAATATAGCAATTCAAAAATCTTCTCTCGAAGATCAAGCATATATCCTTGGGGACTCCACCGACCTAAATCTTGGTTTCCTAAAGGTAATTTTGATATAAATTGAAAGAGTTTGGATTGCTCAAACTTGAACATCGAAACAAACAAATGTTTGATTTTATTGTAGAGTTCGCCTTCACGTAATCCCAGCACAACCTCTATACCTATTGGCAGAGTAATTTCTTCTATGATTGGGTAAGCAACAAAAGGTTTGCCAACCATTTGTTGATTCATAATTTTTTCCGTAAGTTCGCAGATACTTTGCCCACAGGCTTGCATTCGTGTTCCATGAAAAGCCTGCATTAGTAACTTACGCCGATTTTTATGAATTAAGCCATCTAGCTGAAGAACTCCTTGATTTCCTGTGAATAAAGCGAAATCTTGGTTCAATTTTCCAGAAGCTGTAATTTCTTTAGTATTGGTAAAAATTTGCTTGTTACCTAAAGGATTACTAACATAAACTATGGGTGTAGAACCAAGCGTTATCATTACTATGTCACCATAGCGTTTAAAAATAGCATCCATATAGGCAAATGGATTAGCCTCAAATTGTAGATATAGTAACCAAGAAGGAGTTCTAGGTTTTGGGGGTAGTTTCATTAGTATTTATTACTCGCATTGTTTACAACAGATTTCACACAACATTATCGATACAACTTCTAAGATTTTTAGCTAAGTCTTGAATATAAGGTTCGACAAACATCGAAAAATGATCGCCTGTAACTTCAATTACTTCTATAGGCTGTTGAGAAAATTTACCCCAGCCTAGAAATGGATCGTCAGTATACCATTCTGAACTTTCAAAATCGTGAATTATAGCCTCATTCGCTCGCAATAAAGTCATTTTGCCAGAATAAACCTTTGGAATATAATTTCGCATTGCTTGGACATGACCTTTGAAACCTTTATAATGGCGGAGAAAATCTTTAATTTCTGTATCGCTAAAAATGAAGTTTGCTTTTTTATTAATCAAATGAAGCTGCTCATTTAATGGCAAATCTCGTAGTTCTTCAAAAGGTACTGAAAAGTCTATATTATTATCAGTTTTTATTGATTCAGCCATACGGAGTAAAAATTTTGCATCATCATCTTTTGTAAATTCAATGTGTGTTTCTGATAATATGGCATCGATAACAACTAATAAACTTACAGTTTCACCCTGGCTTTGCAATTGCTGGGCTATTTCAAAAGCAAGTACACCCCCGTAACAATGACCACCTAAAAGATAAGGGCCATTTGGTTGCACCTGACGAATTTCTTTCAGGTAACGAGTTGCTGTTTCTTCCACTGAACTAATTTCTGGTTTGTCTCGATCTTGGGTATCCTCCAATGCATAAAATTGATAATCTTCACCAAGTCTTCTGGATAGGTTAAAGTAGTGACTAATACCTCCACCAGCACCATGTATACAGAAAAAAGGTATCTTAGAACCAGAGGAGTTAATTGTAACTAAAGGAGAGTTAGAACTCTGACGGGATGGCTGACTAACAATGGTTGCTAGTTGTTCAATTGTGGGATTTTCAAAAAGAGTGGATAGAGGAAGATTATGCTCAAATCTGTCATGAATTTGAGCCATTAAGCGTACAGCTAAAAATGAGTGCCCACCTAAGTCAAAAAAGCTATCTGTCACCCCAATCGGGTTAGTATTTAAGATATTTTCCCAAAGTTTTACTAATGATAACTCTGTGAAATTACGAGGAGCAACAAAGCTGCGAGTAGTATTTGAGCAAATAACTTCGTCGGTTTTCAGAGAACGCTTGTCTACTTTGCCATTAGGTGTAAGTGGTAGTGCATCCAGTACAACAAAGGCAGAAGGTAACATATAATTAGGCAATTTCTGTTGCAAATAAGGCAAGATTTGTAGAGATATGTCTGGTTTATTTGTTACCAAATAAGCAATCAAACGCGGATTACCTTGAAGATCGTTGCTGGTAATTACAACAGATTCTTGGACATCTGGATGCTGTGTAATGACAGTGGCAATTTCGCCTAATTCTACTCGAAAGCCTCTAATTTTTACTTGTTCATCGCGGCGACCAAAATACTCCAGATTCCCATCCTTGAGACAACGAACTAAATCACCCGTTTTATAAAGCTTTGTTCCTGAAATAAAGGGGTTATCAATAAATTTTTCGTGGGTTAATTCAGGACGATGTAAATAACCCATCGCCAATCCATCACCACCAATGTAAAGTTCACCAATACATCCCAAAGGTGTTGGTTTTAAGTAGCGATTTAACACATAGACTTGGGTATTGTCAATAGGGCGACCGATAGGAATACTGTTTCCTTCTTCGGGGAATAAACTGGTGTCGTAATAGGTGGCATTTGCAGAAACTTCTGATGAGCCGTAAAGGTTAATTAGTTTGGCAAATGGCATTAAGTCTCGAAAATTTTGAGCTAATTTGATTGATAGTGCTTCTCCACTAGTTATCCAAAGTTTTAGCTCTGATAATTTATTAGTTAAATGACTGTAATTATCTAGAAGTAAACGCAGTAATGAGGGAACAAGTATTATCCGAGTAACTTTGTGATGCGCCAGAGTTTCTATAAATAATTGCGGGTCTATTACAGTTACATCATTAATAATTACAAGTGGAATTCCCTTAAGTAAAGGAGCAAAAATTTCCCAAATAGAATCTACAAAGCTAATAGCAGTTTTCTGACAACAAATCTCTCCTGGGGTGAAAGGATAAGTTTTCCAGAGCCAGTGTAAGCCATTGATTGTACCGCGATGAGTGCCAAGAACGCCTTTAGGAGTACCAGTTGAGCCTGAAGTATAAATAATATAGGCTAAATTACCAGCAGTGTTAGTGGGATTTTCTTGACTTTCTTGAGCAATTTCATCTTGGTGGATATCTAAACAAACAGTTTTAGCTGAAGATAATGATATTTTTTCTAATATCTGTTGTTGGGTAATTAGCACCGATGCTTGAGAATCGGATAGCATAAAGCTTAGACGTTCAACTGGATAAGTAGGATCAAGGGGAATGTATGCACCACCAGCTTTGAGGACAGCTAAAATTCCCACCACCATATCTACAGAACGTTCCAGACACATAGCGACGAGGGTTTCATTTCTGACACCCTGTTTTTGTAAATAATGTGCAAGCTGATTAATTCTCTGGTTAAGTTGACGATAAGTAAGTTTTTCAGAGTGGCTAGTTAATGCTAGAGAATCTGGTGTTAGTTGAACTTGTTCCTCAAATAATTGATGCAAAAATACATCTTGAGGATAATTAACATGAGTTTGATTAAACTTAAATAATAGTTGTTCTTGCTCAGAAGGTGTTAGCAGGGATAACTCACTCAAATGTTGCTCTGGATTAGCAACAATATTTGCCAACAAAGTTTGAAAATTGTTGATAAATTGGATAATAGTTGTTGAGTCAAAAATATCTGTATTGTACTCCAAACACCCTGTTAATCCTTCTTGGGATTCAGACATTGATAAGAAAATATCAAGTTGAGCCGTACCACTATCAAATTCCAAAGTACGCAAAGTTAAACCAGACACTTCTTGCACAGTCGTTGGAGTATTTTGCAGCACAAACATGACTTCATAAAGGGGATTCCGACTTAAGTCACGTTCGGGTTGCAATTTTTCTACTAGCATTTCGAAGGGCAAATCTTGATGTGCATAAGCATCGAGAGTTACCTCACGCACTCGATGGAGAAATTCCCGAAAAGTGGGATTACCACTGAGGTTATTACGTAATATCAAAGTATTCACAAATAAGCCCAGCATCCCTTCTAATTCGGCTCGGTTGCGGTTCGCAATTGGAGAACCAATTAAAATGTCTTCTTGGTCTGTATAGCGATTTAATAATATATTAAATGCTGCCAGCAAACCCATAAATAATGTAGCGTCTGCTTGCTGGCTCAATTGTTTCAATGCATCAGTTAGAGATTTTGATAATGTAAAATATTGTTTGGAACCAGTAAAAGATGTAACGGTAGGGCGTGGACGGTCTGTAGGTAATTGTAGTATGGGTAGCTCACCTTGAAGTTGTTGCTGCCAATAATTTAGTTGAGTTGCAAGGAATTCACCTTGAATGCGATCGCGTTGCCAAATTGCAAAATCCCCATACTGTATGGTAAGTTCGGGTAAGGGGGAAGGCTGATTTGTAGAGAAAGCAGCGTACAGCGTTGACAACTCCCGCAGGAACACATCACAAGACCATCCATCTGTAATAATGTGATGCATAGTAACAAGCAAAACATGCTCTTCTTGACTTAAGTGCAGTAAAGTTGCTCTGACTAAAAGTTCTTTAGCTAAATTAAAAGGTTTTTTTGCTGATTCTGCTACAAGTTGCTTCACCTCAGATTCCCAGTTTTGACCTGATAAGTGTTCAAGATTAATGATAGGTAAATCGCAAGTTGATTGGGCTAGAATCTTTTGCGATGGTTCTCCATTTATAAGTTGAAAATTTGTCCGCCAAACTTCATGACGATTGATAATTTCATTCAGACTTTGATGAAGCGCTGTAATATTCAGTTGTCCTTTGATATGGAAAGCAATAGGAATATTGTAGAAAGCACTCCCGTGATAAAGTTGGTCAATAAACCATAACCTTTGTTGAGAAAAAGATAAGGGAATATTTTCAGATGTTTGACGTTTGGGAATAGTATCAGTTTTAGATTTTCCTCCCTTCCATTTCTCTAAAAGGGCTTTTTTCGCAGGTGATAAATTAGAAGATTGTTTATTCATAGTAATAATTATTCGTGAACTACTTCGCTTACTTACTGATTGATGCAGGTATTATGAATTATTTAAAAGTAACTCGACTTCTTCTTCAGATAATTCTTCTATTCTTTCTAACAGAAGTTCTTCAATCATTTCTGTTTGTTTAGCTGGGATCATTGCTTGCAATAAGAATTCTCGTAGCGGTAAGTCTACAGGAAATTTTGCTCGTAATCGAGAAACTAATTGAGTTGCAATCAATGAATCTCCCCCTAAATCATAGAAGTTATCATAGATACCAACTTCTGTAATTCCAAGTACCTCTTGCCATATTTCGGTAATTTGCTTTTCCAACTCATTTTTTGGAGCGATATAGGCATTACTAAGATTAGGTCTAGAATAACGTGAGGATGACTCTAATTTAGTTAAATTTTTGGAATTTTCTAGACGATCAACATTAATTATGTAATTTTTTCTAGTATTAATATCTACTGGAGAAATTAAAATCTGAGTTCCTCTCTCTAGAGAAAATATTCGCTTAAATACTTCTATAGCTTCCGTAGCACCAATCCCTAATTCTGGCCCAGATGATTGACTGGAATTTATTTCTAATTCATCCCAGTTTATAAGATACCACGGCAAAGAATTGTTTCGATTGTGTCGGGTTGTAAAAGTATCTACAAAATGATTAGCTGCCGAATGTAAACCTAATCCAAATCCTCCTAAAATGGAAGATAAAGAAGAAAAAATGATACAAAAATCTAACTTTTGATTCTCTAAGATTTGTTCTAATATATGAAGTCTATCACGTTGAAACTCGAATAATTTTTCCGATTCTATATTGTCAATTTCTGGAATTGAGCCAAAGATATGTTCGCTTTTGATTCCAGTTGAATAAATCACCCCGTTAATTTGACCAATATTCTCAGATGAAAGGCTTTGATGAATTTGTTTCTCATTACTTGTGTCTATAGGGATAACGAACACTTCAGCACCTAATTTTTCTAAAGCTACTAATTTTTGAATTTTGGAACTCACTTCATCTTGCTGAGGATGAGTTTCTAGCCATTGCGAAAAATCATTCTTTTCTGGAAAATCTGAATCCTCAATAAATATGAGTTTTGCTTGTAGAGCTTTTGCTAAATATTCTACAATTACAACTTCTATACTTTCTAAACCACCAGGGAATAGGTAAACACCCTCTTTTCTCAATGGTGTTTTTTCTTCATCTCTGGACTCTAAAGGAATTGGCTCAAATGTTTGTACCCAGCGATATGAATCGCGGTAAGCAACAACCAAATCTGAAGATACAGCCGTTAATTCATTTACTAGTTGCTCAATAATAATACTGTCATAATCTCTTTCTCTTCCCTCTGTGTTCTCTGCGTCTCTGCGGTTCGTAAAACCAACATCAATACATCGACAAGTAATATTAGGATACTCTTGAGGAATTACCTTAGATAAACCTAATATAACTGCTTTCTCAGGGTCAAGTTTTTCATTACCATTAACATCTTGAATGTTATTTGATATAATACAAAGCTGTAAGTCGCTGTTAATATTTAAATTACTAAAGCTCTGTGTTACGAACAAAAGACTATTAAATTCTAAATATTTTTTCGATTGCCGATTTTCAAGTTTGTTAATACTCCATAAATAAGCGATGTTTTGGGGTATTCTACCATGCGAATTTAGCTCCTGGAACAAAGCTTCATAGTCTGCATATTTGTATGGATTAATCGTATAAACTCCATCGCTCAGTTTTTTAAATTGCTCTGCTTGCTTAACCGTAATGATATTTATATTTTGATGAATCAATCGATTAATTAATTCCTCACCTATTCCCAAGTTATCAGTAAAAAATAGCCACGATTCTTTTTGAGAGTTGAATAAATTAGGCAGCAAAGAGCGTTTCCATGAAGGAATATAAAACCAGTCGGCAATATTTTGCTTATTTTTTAAAGAAGGCGATAGTGATTTGACATCAATCCAGTATCGTTGTCGCTCAAAAGGATAGGTAGGTAAAGGTAAACGATGACGTTGCTCGTGAGCATAAAAACCTGACCAGTCTATATCTACACCAGAAAGCCACAAGCGACCTAATGTTTGTAATAAAAAGCTAATATCAGATTGTTGCTCTTTAACATGACGCAATGAATTCAACACTTGTTGTTTAGCATTTTTCTCCAAATGCTGTGTCGTTAAATTGCTTAAAGTTCTTCCTGGCCCCACCTCTAGAAAAACACCTTCAAACTGCTTTATTAATTGAGATATGCCATCAGAAAATCTCACCGTTTGGCGTAAATGTTGACCCCAATAGTTGGGATTTATCGCTTCGGTATCAGTAATCCAATTGCCTGTAACATTAGAAATAAACTTGATTTTTGGGGAATGGAGTTTGCATTGTTTCACCAACTGCACAAACTCTTCTAATATCGGCTCCATCATCGCCGAATGGAAAGCATGAGATGTATGCAACAAGCGACATTCAATCCCTTGAGAAATTAATTGCTTTTGCAGTTCTGCAACTGCTGAATTTGTACCAGAAACAACACATGAAGATGGACTATTAATAACTGCTATTTCTAAGTTTTCTTTTAATAGTAACTGGACATTATTTGCTGGTAATCCCACTGCTAGCATACTTCCTTCAGGCAACTGTTGCATTAATTGCCCTCTTTTTGCCACAATCAGTAAAGCAGACTCTAAGGAAAATACACCTGCGATCGCAGCAGCAACATATTCCCCGATACTATGCCCAATCATTGCTTGTGGTTGCACACCCCATGACATGAATAACTGAGCTAGGGCGTACTCTGTAACAAATAACGCTGATTGGGTGAGGGCTGTTTGTTGTAGTTGCTTTGAAGCGGTTTCAGTATCTTCTTCGTTGGGATAAAGTAGGGAACGGATATCTAGATTAAGGTATGGTTGCAAAATCTCGGCGCAAGTATCTACGTGTTTAGCAAATACTGATTCAATTTCGTACAGTTCTCGCGCCATGTTTGCATATTGCGCTCCCTGTCCTGAAAACATGAAGATGACTGGACAGTGACTTGACTTATGGTGATAACTAGAAATACGTTGAGGATCAAGGAAAGCCAATGTTTTTACTGCATCTTCTGAGTCATAGCAAACTACTGCGCGACGATGCTCAAAAGCCCAACGACCTACTTGTAAAGTATGAGCAACATCAGGTAGGTTAATATCTGGATTTTGCTCCAAATGAGTACGAAGTTGCGCTGTTGCAGTTTCTAGAGCTGTGCTGGTTTTGGCTGAGAGTAATAATAATTGCCAAGGACGTGACGGACTCGAAGCTTCGATTACTGGCGCTTCTTCTAAGATGATATGAGCATTAGTTCCGCCGATTCCGAATGAACTTACACCTGCTCGGCGTGGTGTGCTGTTAGTTTTCCACTCTGATAATTTAGTGTTGACATAAAACGGACTATTGGCAAAGTCTATCTCAGGATTAGGATGTTCAAAGTGCAAACTAGGAGGTATTTCTTGATGTTTTAATGCCAGGACTGTTTTAATTAATCCTGTTACACCTGCTGCTGTATTCAAATGCCCGATATTGGTTTTTACCGAACCAATAGCGCAAAATCCCTTTTGTTGAGTGCGGGCTGCAAACGCCTTTTTTAAAGCACTAATTTCAATAGGATCTCCCAAGGCTGTACCAGTTCCGTGAGCCTCAATATAAGTGATGGTTTCTGGAGCAACCCCTGCGATCGCCTGAGCCTCGGCAATGACCTCAGCTTGACCAACCACACTAGGAGCCGTATAACCTACCTTAGCTGCGCCATCGTTATTGATGGCTGAACCTTTTATTACTGCGTAAATATGATCACCTTCTGTCAAAGCATCTTCTAATCTCTTAAGGACAACCAGACCTATTCCATCCCCGAAAATAGTTCCTTTTGCTTGAGCATCAAAGGCACGACAGTGACCATCAGGAGAAGTTATATCCCCTTCTTGATAAAAATAACCTTGCTTTTGGAGAGATTCTATAGAAATACCACCTGCCAAAGCCAGATCGCACTCGTAGTTGAGCAATCCTTGGCAAGCTGAGTGAACAGCAACTAATGATGTAGAGCAAGAAGTCTGAATATTGATGCTTGGCCCCTTCAGATTCAATTTATATGAAACTCGTGTGGCAGCAAAATCCTGACTGTTGCCGTATGCAATTAAATCCGTCAATTTCATCAATTCAGGGTGGGAACTCAAATTACTCATAAAGTAATTACTCATATTGGTTCCCACATAAACACCAGTCAAACCTTTATCAGATCCAGGTTCATAACCAGCATTTTCCAATGCTTCCCAAGCGCATTCAAGAAGAATACGGTGTTGGGGGTCGATGATTTCAGCTTCTCTTGGCGAAAAATCGAAGAAAGAAGCGTCAAACATCTCAATATCTGACAGACTAGCGCCAGCTTTTACATACTGAGGGTTACTTAGCCACGCTGGATCTACGCCTGAAACTTTTAATTCTTCATCGCTGAAGAAAGAAATTGATTCTTGCCCTTTGCACAAGTTTTTCCAAAATTCGCCAACATTTTTTGCTCCTGGAAAACGACCAACTATACCAATTATGGCTATGCCTTTAATAGAATTGTCCATTTGTTGATTAGACATCTATCTTTCTCCTTTGTTTCATTAACTGTCGTTTTTCCTGCATAGCCGCTTCTTTTTTGCTGGCACGTTCATCAGCTTGTTGAAATATTGGTTTTTCAATTTTATTTCCACTCATATATTCAGCCAAAGCACTTATGGTTGAATATTCAAATAGATCGGCAACTGATAAATTTTTGTTTAATATTTTTAGAATTTTATCTCGAACCTGAATTAGTAAAAGTGAATCTCCTCCTAATTCAAAAAAATTGTCATATAACCCTATATTCTTTATTCCCAGAAGTTCTTGCCAGATAGTAGCTATGTTTTGCTCGATTTCATTTCGAGGAGCAATATATGGATTCTGCAAATCTGGTCTAGAATGTAACAATAGATTGGTTTTTTCTTCTTGCAATGATTCTAGTTTGATCCATTGTTTAATTCTATCTTGAATTTCTCTAGTTGAAACAACAATATGATCACATTGACAATTATTTAAAATAGCTTCAAAAGCTTTTAACCCTTCCTCGAAATCAATGGTTAATTCTGTCAAACTTGTATTTTTTTTATTTGATTCTTCAACGTCCCAACCATCCCAACTTATGCTGCTCCATGAGACAGAATCAGTCTGATTATGTTGATGTGCAAAAGTATCCATGAAAATATTTGCTGCCGAGTAAGCAATATGCCCTAATCCTCCTAAAATAGACGATAAGGAAGAGAACAAAAAACAAAAATCAAGTTTTTTATTTTGCAAAACATTTTTTAATACTAAAAGTCCATGTACTTTTGGTTTAAATTGCTCATCACAACTGCTGCGACTTATTTTTTCTATCGCTTCAAAAGAGTCACCTTTAGTAATTCCAGCAGCATGAATGACACCGTTGAGCGAACCAAATTGTTGTTCAGCTTGAGCGATCGCACTTTGCATTTCTTCTGTGTTGCTGACATCAGCGATCGCCACCAAAACTTCTGCACCTAAGTCTTCGAGTTCTTGAACTTTGCGGATTTTGCAGCTAATACTGTTAGTCTCATCATGAGTAGCTAGCCATTGTTCCCACTCGTCTCGCTGAGGAAAAGCAGAACGTCCTACCAGCAGTAGTTTTGCTTGTACATTTCTAGCCAAGTATTCTGCTAAAAGAAATCCAATCCCTCCGAGTCCACCTGTAATTAAATAGACTCCCTTTTCTCTAAGCCTCGGCTTTTCTAGCTTAGTTTTATCAAATCGCACTGGCTCAAAACTTTGCACCCAACGATTTAAACCTCGATAAGCAATGAGCTTTTCAGAATCAGCAACTGTTAATTCTGCCAGTAAGTTTTCTATAAGTTTTTGTTCTTGCCAGCTTCCGCTTGTAGGAAGAATAACATCGATACTCCGACAGTTTATATTTGAATATTCTTGAGGTATAACTTTAATTGGCCCAAGCAAAGTAGCTTTTTCTGGGCAAATAACTTCAGTTCCTGTCACTGGCTGTAAATTGTTAGAAATAACTGTGATTTGAAAATCATCAGTAATTTCTTGTTTTGCTAAAGTTTGGGCAAGATATAGGAGGCTGTAAAATCCTGTTGTCTGGGCTTGTTCTACTTTTACAATTTCTAATTTTTGGTCAATAGTTGGTGTAATACTCCATAAATGGACAATTGTTTTTGGTAACTTATTGTTTTTAATAAGTTCCTGAATTAAAAGATCGTAATCATGATGATTTTCAGGATTAATCGTATATTGAGACTTACTTATTAAGGTAAATTTTTCACCAATTTTTACTGTAACTACATCTTGATTTTGTTTTTCTAATTGTTTTACTAAGTTGATACCCAAGCCACACTCATCGATAAACACCAAAGTACAAGATTGTGGAGACGTTAATTTTTGATGTTCGAGTTGTACAGGGCGTAAAGAAGGTTTCCAAAAAGGAATATAAAACCAGTCGGCTATATCAGGTTTTTTACCGATTGAGGCGGGAGTGGGTAAGCGTAGCTCGTCACTATCTTGTTGCTTTTGAGGCTCAATCCAGTATCGTTGTCGCTCAAAAGGATAGGTAGGCAAAGGTAAACGATGGCGTTGCTCGTGTGCATAAAATCCTGACCAGTCTATATCTATACCAGAAAGCCATAAGCGACCTAATGTTTGTAATAAAAAGCTAATATCAGATTGTTGCTCTTTAACATGGCGCAATGAATTCAAGACTTGTTGTTTAGCATTTTTATCCAAATGCTGTGTCGTCAAAGTTCTTAAAGTGTGTCCCGGCCCAACTTCGAGAAAAACACCTTCAAACTGTTTGAGCAATTGAGATATGCCATCAGAAAATCTCACCGTTTGGCGTAAATGTTGACCCCAATAGTTGGGATTTATCGCTTCGGTATCAGTAATCCAATTCCCAGTCACATTAGAAATAAACTTGATTTTGGGAGAATGGAGTTTACATTGTTTCACCAACTGCACAAACTCCTCTAATATTGGCTCCATCATCGCCGAATGGAAAGCATGAGATGTATGCAACAGCCGACATTCAATTTCTTGAGAAATTAATTGCTTTTGCAGTTCTGCAACTGCTGACTTTGTACCAGAAACAACGCATGAAGATGGACTATTAATAACTGCGATTTCTAAGTTTTCTTTTAATAGTAACTGGACATTATTTGCTGGTAATGCCACTGCCAGCATACTTCCTTCAGGCAACTGTTGCATTAGTTGTCCTCTTTTTGCCACAATTAGTAAAGCATCCTCCAAGGAAAATACGCCTGCGATCGCAGCTGCGACATATTCCCCGATACTATGACCAATCATTGCTTGTGGTTGCACACCCCATGACATTAATAACTGAGCTAGGGCGTACTCTGTAACAAATAATGCGCTTTGGGTAAGGGCTGTTTGTTGTAGTTGCTTTGAAGCGGTTTCAGTATCTTCTTCGTTGGGATAAAGTAGGGAGCGGATATCAAGATTAAGATATCCTTCCAAAATCTTGGCGCAAGTATCTACGTGTTTTTTAAACGTTGGTTCTACTTCATATAGTTCTCGTGCCATGTTTGCATATTGCGCCCCTTGTCCTGAAAACATAAAGATGACTGGACAGTGGCTTGATTTTCGATGGTAAGTAAAAATACGTTGAGGATCGAGAGAAGCTAGTGTTTCTACTGCATCTTCTGAGTCATGGCAAACTACTGCGCGACGATGTTCAAAAGCCCAACGACCTACTTGTAAAGTATGAGCGACATCAGGTAGGTTAATATCTGGATTTTGTTCCAAATGAGCAGCTAAATTTGCAGTTGCAGTTTCCAAGGCTGTGCTGGTTTTGGCTGAGAGTAATAACAATTGCCAAGGACGTGACGGACTCGAACCTGCAATCACTGGCGCTTCTTCTAAGATTGCATGAGCATTAGTTCCGCCGATTCCGAATGAACTTACACCTGCTCGGCGTGGCATGCCGTTAGTTTTCCACTCCGATAATTTAGTGTTGACATAAAACGGACTATTGGCAAAGTCTATCTCAGGATTTGGTTCTTGAAAGTGCAAACTAGGAGGTATTTCTTGATGTTTTAATGCCAGGACTGTTTTAATTAAGCCTGTCACACCTGCTGCTGTATTCAAATGCCCAATATTAGTTTTTACTGAACCTATCGCGCAAAAGCCTTTTTTATTTGTGCTAGCAGCAAAAGCTTGTGTAAGTGCCTTAATTTCAATCGGATCTCCTAAGATAGTTCCTGTACCATGAGCTTCTATATAACTAACAGTTTCAGGTTCAACTCCGGCTAAAGCTAAAGCTTCTAAAATTACCTGCTTTTGTCCCTCAACACTGGGGGCTGTATATCCAACCTTTAAAAAACCATCATTATTAACTGCTGAACTCTTAATTACTGCATGAATAAAATCACCATCAGCAATGGCATCTTCTAATCTTTTCAAAACTACTACACCTAAACCATTGCCACCATTAGTTCCTTTTGCTTGAGCGTCAAAAGCTCGGCAATGTCCATCAGGAGAATGAATTCCTCCTGGTTGATAGCGATAACCAAGTTTTTGTGGCACTCCAACAGAAACACCACCTGCTAAAACGATATCGCTTTCACCATTCATTAAACTCTGACAAGCTAAATGGACAGCAACTAATGATGTAGAACAGGCAGTCTGAACATTAATACTTGGCCCTTTTAAATTTAATTTATAAGAAATTTGTGTCGGTAAAAAATCTTTCTCATTGCCAATAATAATACTATCTTCTGATTCCATTAAATCCCGATTAGGATATAAATTTGACAGTAAATATGTACTTATTGCAACACCTGTAAACAGACCAATTGAACCACTATAAATTTCTGAGTTATAACCAGCATTTTCTAAAGCTTGCCAAACACACTCCATAAAAAGGCGGTGTTGGGGATCTGTAATTTCGGCTTCTCTGGGAGAAAAGCCAAAAAATGAAGCGTCAAATAACTCTATATCTTCTAATACACCACCTAATTTCACATAACTAGGATCATTCAACAATGTTGGATTTATGCCAGCAGAAACTAGTTCTTCATCTGTAAAACAAGCAATCGATTCTACACCATCCCGCAGGTTTTGCCAGAAAGTATCAACATTTTTTGATCCAGGAAAACGCCCAGACATACCGATAATCGCTATTTCATCATCGTTGAAACTTTGCGAAGTATTTAAGTTATCCATAGTTTTTATAAAATTTCAAATTGATATTTTGGCAGCAATTTGGATTTGATCGTTTAAAACTGCTTGAATGTCTTCTTCAGTAGTCAAAGGATTGGCAATCACTGCCCGCATTGCAACTACAGGATTGTCATTACCAAAATTGATATTTTTTTTGATAGTTCTGGAGATAAAAGTATGACCGATTTGGCGCTGGTTTTTTTGTAAAGATTCATTGACATTATTGATTATTTCATTATCTATATCTGTCAATGCTTTTTTAGCCACCAGCCCTCGGAATTGCTCTGGAATATAGCGATAAATTAATAAATTGGTATCAGGCTCTGCTAGTAATTCAAATTCAGGCATAGCCGAAATACAAGCAGCCATGTATTGAGTTTTTCGGATTCCTTCATCAATTAAAAACTCATATCCCTTAAGTCCAATCAACTTTAAACCAGCATGTAGCAATAAGGCCATGCCTGGACGAGAACCTTCTAAAGCCCGTTTACCTAAATCAAATGATCCCTTACGCATGGTATAACTAGCCTGTTTTTCGATTGAAGAAGCTAGATAGGGATCGCGGAAAAATACCATCCCAATTCCCATTGGTAGATACAATTGTTTATGTCCATCAATAGTGACTGAATCAGCTTTTTCTATACCAGCAAGTTTATGCCGATATTGTTCAGAAAAAATTAGTGGCCCTCCCCATGCAGCATCTACATGGAAGTGGACATTGGCTTCTTGTGCAATCTCCGCAATATCTTTTAGAGAATCAACTCCACCTGAATCTGTCGTACCAGCAACCCCGACAATTGCAATAATTAGTAGGTTTTGCTGACGACATTCTGCAACAGTTTGGCGCAGCGCTGGTAAGTTAATTCGGTTATTACAATCAGCAGGAATTCTGATCAAACCTTGTATACCAATGCTCATCAAATCAGCAGCTTTATCAAAAGAGTAGTGCATTAAGTCAGAGCCAATAATCACTGCTCCTTTGTAGCCATAGAAATCTAAAGCAGCTGCTAAACCTTCTTTTTCTACACCAAGGAATCCATCTTTTGGCCCTAATGCAGCATTTCGCGCACACCAAAGTGCTGTGATATTTGCCACGGTTCCACCAGATACCAAGATTCCTAGTGTACTTAAGTTGTTTTGAATATGTTGAGTGTAGAAACCTTCAGAGAGATTATAAATCTGTCGATGTAACATCGCTAAAGCTTCACGTTCAAAGAAGCTGAGGGATTTAGCGGTTTCTATTTTGACGGCGTTTTGATTCATAGCCGTCATGAGTTTAGCCAAAGGACGCACAAAGCTAGGAAGCGCCGAGGTCATGTGACCAATAAATCGTGGCGAAGATGTATGTATTGAATGGGCAACGACATTGTTGCCTATGTATTTTAGATAGGTTTCAAAGTTAGTTGGTTGGACAGGAATTTTACTGTCTGAAAATCTTTCTAGTAATGAGTCTAAATCAATGTTGGTATTAGAATCAATAGTGCTTAAAAAATCTTGAGATATTTGATCGGTTATTTCATCTATTTGTTTTTCAAGAGAGCTTACCTGATTGCATGAAGCAAACATTTGCATTACTTTCTCTTCTATGCCATCATCTAATGTCTGTTCAGATTCAAAAAAGTAACTTTTATTTAGCATTTCTTGTTTGCTTAATGTCATATTGTGTTTACCGCAATATTTTTTACTTGATTGTTAGTATTAGCGATCGCCTGGTTAAAACTAAACGTTTTTTTGCTGTGTTGCTGCTCGATGCTCTTTTCTCGCTTGTTTTCGTCGCTGTACCGAGGCTGTTCTATTCTCTAAGTTATGAGGATGGCGTGAAACAGATATTTCTTCGCTAGATTCCTGACTAAAATATTTAGCCAAATGGCTGATAGTGGGATATTCAAACATATCAACCAAGGTAAAATCTCGCTGAAATACTTTTTGTAACTTGCTATAAACTTGAATTAAAAGCAATGAATGACCACCAAGTTCAAAGAAATTGTCATGAATTCCTACGTCCCCAATATTTAGTATTTCTTGCCAGATGCTAGCAATAGTTTTTTCTACCTCGGTTTGGGGTGGCTGATAAGCTGCTTCTAATTCAGGTCTTGTTGTATCCGGTGCAGGTAATGCATGGCGATCGATTTTACCGTTAGGTGTCAGTGGCAGCTTATCTAGCATTACAAAAGCTGATGGCATCATGTAGTTCGGCAGCGTTGCTTCTAAATGCTGCCGTAATTGGGACACAACTGCTGATGTCTGCTCTTTTACAAGATCCGAGGTATTAGCAACTACATAGGCGACTAACTGCTTAGATGAGACATCTTTTCTAGCAATTACTGTAGCTTCCCGAACAGATGGATGTTCGTTGATGAGTGCCTCGATTTCCCCCAATTCAATACGGAAGCCGCGAATTTTTATTTGGTTGTCAATGCGATCGCTAAATTCAATTTGACCATCGTTGCGGTAGCGGACGCGATCGCCTGTTTTGTAAAGACGAGAACCTGGCTGCTTACTAAAAGGATTTGGTATAAATTTCTGATCTGTGAGTTCTGGTTGATTCAGATAGCCTCTAGCTACACCAACTCCGCCAATATGCAATTCTCCCCAAACGCCAATGGGAACTGGTTGTAAATCAGCATCTAACAGATATGTTTGCATGTTAGCGATCGCTCGTCCAATTGGCACTTCCCCCTCTACAGTTGCCACATCGCAAATTGTCGCCACTACTGTAGTTTCTGTTGGCCCGTAGCTATTAATTAAACGGATACGTGAATCTACTTGCTCTCGCCACGTCTTAACTGTATCTGGTAAAGCTTTTTCACCACCAATAATAACTAGGCGCAGTGATTCTGGTAACTTTAACGCTGATGTTGCCAGTTCAGACGTTAGTTGATGCCAAAAAGCAGTAGGTAAATCTAAAACTGATACACCATGCTGTTGACATTTTTCATTGAAAGCTTTGATTGAAACCAACATTTCATCAGTTCGCAATACCAAAGTTGCCCCGTTCACCAAACAAGGAAAAATTTCTTCACAAGCGGCATCAAAGCTAATAGAAGCAAATTGCAAGATGCGGTCTTGGGGTTGTATTTGGTACTCTGCGATCGCAGCTTGCACAAAGTTGACCAAAGACTGATGTTGAATGGCGACACCTTTGGGTATGCCAGTAGAGCCTGATGTATAAATTACATAAGCTAAATTTGTCGGAGTGGTTTGATTTACAGGATTTTCTGAGATTCCTGATTGCCAATGAACATCGTCTAAGCAGATGACTTTTGCTGTATGTGCTGGTAACTTACCCTGGAGGTAATTTTGGGTAAATAATACTGACACTTGAGCATCATTTAGCAACATTTCCAATCGTTGCTGCGGATAAGTTGGGTCAATTGGTACGTAGGCTCCCCCAGCTTTTAGGATGGCCAATAACCCAATTATCATCTCCATTGAGCGCTGCATACAAAGCCCTACCAAGACTTCTGGTTTGACTCCAAAAGAACGTAACTGATGTGCTAGTTGGTTAGCTTTTGTGTTGAGTTCCTGATAGGTCAGTTGTTGATCTTCAAAAACAACTGCGATCGCGTGGGGTGTTTTTTCTACTTGCGCTTCAAACAATTCATGGATACATTTATCCTGAGAATACTCAGCTTTTGTATTATTCCATTCTTGAAGAATTTGCTCGCTTTCTTTTGCCGTCAACATCGGCAATTCCCGAAGTTTTCTTTCGGGGTTGGCGATAAATTCTTCTAGCAAGGTTTTTAAATGCCCCAACATTCGGCTAATAATATCACTATCAAAGCGACGGATATCATAAGAAATGGAGAGATTCAATAAATCTGAATTAGGTACTACTCCCAAGGTAAGAGGATAGTTTGTCCAGTCAAATAATGAGCGATCGCTTAATAACTGAGATTCAACAATCCCTATACTTTCAGCAAGCTCTCCTTGATTGTAATCTACTAACTCATTATCAAAAACTAAAATACTATCAAATAGTCGTAACCCACGAGGTATTTCACTCCATTGTTGAATTTTGATTAATGGGCTATATTCATATTCACGCATCTGAACTTCTTCAGCTTGCAGTTTTTTCAACCAAGGTGTGAGCAAAGTATTACTATCCACTTCAACCCTGAGTGGCAGTGTGTTGATAAATAATCCCACCATAGACTCGGCATCTGCTAGCGCAGTCGGTCGCCCCGAAGATGTAGATCCAAAAACTATATCTGAATTTTGGCTATAACGGCTCAACAGCAAAGCCCAAGCTCCTTTAATTAGGATATTTAAGGTAAGCTGATGTTTTCGCGCAAAGGATTTTAAGGCAGTTGTCATAGTTGCTGACAACAAGACTTCTTGCTTTTGATAATCTTCTTTTTGGTCACTAGCAGAAGTTTTCGCTGCAATTATTGGTGTTGGTAGTGTAAATCCTTTCAGCTTTTGCCGCCAAAAAGCCTCTGCTTTGTCTAGGTCTTGTTGGTGTAGCCAAGCAATATATTCTTTATAAGGACGTGGAGATTCTAAATATAAATCTTTACCTTGACAAAAAGCATTATAAAACTCATAGCATTCCTTCCACAGCCAGTTTATAGACCATCCTTCCATTAATATGTGGTGAAAGCTGAAAACAAATTCATAAGTGTCATCAGCCACTTGAATTAATGTTATCCGAATTAAAGGAGCTTCAGAAAGTTCAAAGCCGCGATCGCCATCTGTTTTTAAGAATTCTTTTAGTTGCTTTTGTTGCTCTGAAAAAGATAATTCTCGCCAATCTTGGAATTCCCACGGCAAATCTACTTTTTGATGAACAACTTGGTATGGTTTATCAAGATTATCCCAATAGAAAGAAGTACGCAAAATTGGATGGCGATCTACAACTCGCTGCCAAGCTTTTTGAAAGGCTGAGATATTAAGCTGAGTTTGCAAAGTCAGGCAATTTTGCTCGAAATATACTACTGAACCAGGGGCAGCAATTTTGTGAAAAAGCATACCCTGCTGCATGGGAGAAAGTTCATATATATCTTCAATATTATTTTGTTTCATTAAGAATTCCTCCTACCTGATTGACCAACCTGAGCTAGTAATTTGCTTAAATTGTCTTGATTTATATTTGCTGCCGAAAAATCGGAAGGGGTATACTCTCCTGCTTCTAAAGACTGGCAGTGAGTAATTAAAGATAAAAGTGCTTGGACAAAACTATCAGATAATTTTTCTATTGTCTGACGTTCATGAACATTCTTGCTATAGTACCAATCTAGTTGTAATTGTCCTTCCACAACTGACACAATCAGATGTAATTTATGTTGACGAGTAGCTTGTAAACTACTCATTCCTTCCGGTATTTCTTCACTCAATTGGAATAAAGAATCTTGAGCTAAACTTTTAGCAAGCTGACCAACATAAAGAAACGCTACTTCTGCTTGGGGAATTGACCGAATTTTCTTTTGAATTACCTCATCCTGGCTGAGATAACGTAGCACTCCATAATCAAGACCTTCACCAGAAATGCTACGCAGTTGCTCCTTCACAACTTTCAACGCATCGCCTGGATTATCAGCTTTTTCCAAGTCCAAAAGTACAGGATAGGTAGTAGTAATCCATCCTACAGTTCTAGATATATCAACATTATCTATACCACTAGTACTAACTTCTCGCCCATTTTCTTCTAAGTCAACTAAGAGTGAATTTTCACCCGTCCATTGGGCAAAAGCCTGGACAAAAGCAGTGAGCAAAACTTCTTGGGTATTAGTTCGATAAACTCCTGGAACTTCTTGAAGCAGGGCTTGAGTATCTTTGGCACTCAGCGTCACTGATACAATTTGCTCTGATGCCATATTGTTGATGCTATCAGAATAATCTATTGGCAGAGGAGAAACTTGCTTGTGGCGATCGCTCAACCAGTAATTTTGGGCTTTCTGCAAATTTGCCGAGTTAGCATATTCTTCTAGCCGCAAAGCCCATTGTTTATAAGAAGTTGTCTTTGGTGGCAGTTCAATTGCCTTACCCTGGCGGATTTGCTGATAAGCCGTTTGTAGATCCTCTAGCAAGACTCGCCAAGAACCGGGATCTACTCCCAGGTGATGGGCGACGATGAGCAAGCGGCTGGATTTATTTGCACCCAAGTCAAAAAGTGTTACCCGCACAATTGGCCCTGCTGACAGGTTGAGACTAGTTTGTAGTTGAACAGTAATTGTTTTTATTTCTAGTTCTTGAGCATCTTCTGACAATGCCGATAAATCTATGTGTGTAAATGGGATCTCTTCATAGCCAGCATTCATTGCCTGCCAGCCAGATTCGGAAAACTTGAACCGCAAGCGCAATGCATCGTGGTGTAATAGTAATTGCTGCCATGCTTGCTCTAACACTGCCGGATCGATAACTTCTGCGGCTTCTAAAAAAATTGACTGGTTCCAGTGGTGCGGTTCTGAAATATTCCGTTCAAAGAACCGATGGTGAATTGGTGTAAGGGGTAGTGAACCAGTTACTAAGCCTTGTTCAGCCTGGACAACTTGACTGGTACTGATTACTCCTGCTAATTTAGCGATCGTCTGATGCTCAAATAATTGCTGAGGAGTTAGCCGAAAACCTGCTTTAGCGGCTCTAGCGCTAACTTGAATGCCAAGTACCGAATCCCCACCCAACTCGAAAAAGCTATCGTCGATGCCTACTTGTCCAATGCCAAGAAGTTCTTGCCAGATATGAGCAATAGTTTCTTCTACCTCACTTCTGGGAGCAACATAAGCATTATCTAAATTAGGTCTTACATAAGATGAAGCGGAATTGCTTTTTGATGCAGGTTGAGAATTTTGATTAAACTCTAGTTGAATCCATCTCTTGATACTAGTTTGCAAGTCTACCGTGGATGTAACTATCTGTGTAAATTTACTTGCAGATAAGGCACGTTTAAAAACCTCTAGTCCTTCTTGCCGCGTCATCATCGAGTCAGCACCTTTGGGCAAAAGAGGCAAGGGAGCAGGGAGCAGGGAGCAAGGGGGAAAACTGAGACGAAGCTTGTACTCCGCCTCAGTAAGAGCGACCACCGAAGGAGGGGCTTCATACCCATGTTCCGCTCCGCTCCACGGCAGAGAGGAAGGAGCATTCCCCCTGCCCCCTGCCCCCTTCCCCTCTGCCTCTTTGGGCACAGTCATTGATTCCGAGAACTCTTGAGTTATCCAGTCGCCATAATTGATACTCAACCAAGGAACAAGACTTGTTTGATTATGTTTGTGTACAAAAGCATCCGTGAATATGTGCGCTGCTGGATAGGCAGCCATGCCCATTACGCCCAGAACTGATGCTAATGACGATATGACTACGCAGAAATCGAGTTGCTTTTCTTGTAGTATTTTTTCTAATACAAATAACCCGTAGCCTGTGGAGCGTAATTGAGTTTCACACTCAGTTTTGCTTATTTGTTGAACAGTGTTGTACACTCTCACGGTTGCGGTATGAATGACACCATGAATCTCACCAAAGCGGTTTGATGCTTGAGTCATTACTGCTTGCATCTGTTCGAGATTAGCAACATCAGCGCGACAAATCAAAACTTCTGCACCCAAGGCTTCTAATGCTTGGATTTTCTGGATTTTGCGGCTGATCTCATCGTTATCATCATGCGTCGCTAGCCATTGCAACCACTCTGTTTTTGTGGGCAAACCTGAACGGCCTGTGAGAATTAGTTTAGTGTGCGCTGTTTGGGCAAGATATTCTGCCAACACCAAGCCAACATCCCCCAAACCACCAACAATTAAATATACTCCCCCTTCTCTGATAGGAATTGTTTCTTGATTTGGTTCTTCGAGTTGTATTGGTTCAAAAGTTTGTATCCAGCGATGTTTGCCACGGTAAGCAACTATATTTTCAGGTGCAGTTTGAGTAAATTCTGTTACAAGTTGCTCTATAAGTTGATTTTCTTGGCGTGTCCCTGATTCAGGAATAACTACATCAATTTGACGACAGGTGATGTTCGGATACTCTTGAGGAATCACTTTACAAATTCCCAAGACAGTTGCCTTTTCGGGACACAACTGTTCATCACCGTTCACTTCTTGGATATTGTTGGTTGCTACCAAAATTTGGATATCGGTAACTTCTTGTTTGCCCAATGCTTGCGCTAAGAAAAGTAAACTATAAAAACCTATATTTTGGCATTCTTCAAAAAACTGATGGGATGATTGCGCGTTGGGGATAAGACTCCAAAGATGGACGAAATGCCATTCTGCGATCGCATTTGATTTAAAATTCCATAGTTCCTTCACCAACGCATCATAGTCACGGCTCGATTGGGGATTAATTGCGTAAGAGTTATCACTGAGTTGCTTAAACTTCTCTCCCACAGTCACCGTAATTACATCATGTCCTTGCAATTCAAACTGTTTGGCAATTTTTGAACCAAATCCAGCAGTATCAATAAAGACTACATAACTTAGCTTTGATGTTGATTTACCTCCTAGATGGGGCGAGCGTTTCCAAGAAGGGATATAAAACCAGTCAGCAATATTTGGTTTTTTGTGTAATGCTTGTGGCGATGCAATCGCTAACTGAGCTTCAGGATTAGCATCAATCCAGTAACGCTGACGTTCAAAAGGATACGTCGGTAGGGGGATGCGATCGCGTTGTTCACGAACATAAAAACCAGACCAATCTACTTTTACCCCTGCCAACCAAAGGCGGCCTAATGTGTTCATTAAAAAGGCGACATCTGACTGTTGCTCGTAGGAATGGCGCAGGGAGGGCAGCATCACAGATTTAGCTCTATCGTCACTTTCTAGACATTGCGATGCAAAACTGCTCAATGCTTGACCAGGGCCAACTTCTAGCAAAATCGGATTATCTTTTTGCCATAACTGTTTTACCCCATCAGCAAAGCGGACTGCTTGACAGAGGTGTTTTACCCAATAACTGGGATCTGTTGCTTGGTCTGCGGTAATCCAAGTTCCTGTAACGTTGGATAAATAAGGAATTTTTGGAGGTTTGAGGCTGAATGTGTTAACTAAATCGTGAAAAGTTGGTGCGATCGCTTCCATCATTACAGAATGGAAAGCATGAGAAGTCTGTAAACGTTTACCAACTAAACCCCGTTCATTTAACTGTCGTTCTAATTCTTCAATCGCATCGGTGAAACCTGCAATTACACATAACGATGAGCCGTTAATTGCAGACATGGAGATTTTATCATTTAACAGAGGCTTTATTTCTTCTTCTGAAAGAGCGATCGCTAGCATTGCCCCACTTGGTAACTCTTCAATCATTTGCGCTCTTTTAGCTACCAAAGTTAAAGCATCTTCCAGAGATAAAACCTCGGCTAGAGTCGCTGCTACATATTCCCCGATGCTGTAGCCAATCATTGCCGAAGGGCGAATTCCCCATGATATCCACAACTGAGCTAAAGCGTATTCAATGACGAAAATAGCTGGTTGGGTGAGAAAAGTTTGATTCAGCTTTTGACTGCTGGCATCAGTTTGTTCCGTTCCACGACCTAACATTTTTCGCAAATCTAGCCCAGCAGAGAGAGAGCTTGGTTTCTTTCCATTCTGAGGATACAAGACATCTCGCAAATCAAGACCAAGATGGGGTTTGAGGAGTTCGCAGCATTGGTCAACCGAGGCGCGAAATGTTGATTCAGTTTGGTAAAGTTCCAAAGCCATATCAACATAGTGAGTTCCCAACCCAGAAAACATAAAGGCAACAGAGCGTTCCTGAGTTTTCTGAGTACTGGTTAAAACTCGCTTTGGTTCTTGAAGCGCGTTGACAGCATCTTGCATATCTCGGCAGACAACTGCACGCCGATAATCGAAAGTTCTCCGCCCAACCTGCAATGTATAAGCGACATCGGCAAGGTTTAAATCGGGATGTTCTTGCAAATAATCAGCTAAATTCGTGGTAGCCGTTTCCAGTGCTGAACTAGTTTTGGCAGATAACATTAACAGTTGCCAAGGACGAGAGGAACTCGAAACTTCCGCAACTGGGGCTTCTTCAACAACCAGATGCACATTAGTTCCTCCTAACCCAAAGGAACTAACTCCCGCACGTCGGGGGCTGCCATTTGTTTCCCATTCCGCAAGTTTGGTATTGACGTAAAAAGGACTATTGGCAAAGTCAATTTCGGGATTAGGGGAAGTGAAATGTAAGCTAGGAGGTATTTGTTTGTGCTTGAGTGCGAGAACGGTTTTGATTAATCCCGTCACACCAGCCGCAGTATCCAAATGCCCAATATTAGTTTTAACGGAACCAATGGCGCAGAATCCAATATTTTCGGTACTAGAGCGAAAAGCTTGTGTCAAAGCAGCAATTTCAATCGGATCTCCTAAAGCTGTTGCAGTCCCGTGAGTTTCTATATAAGTGATAGTTTCTGGTTCTACTTCAGCGACTATTTGGGCTGTTCTAATTACCTTTGCTTGAGTATCGATGCGGGGCGCTGTGTAGCTGACTTTGAATGAACCATCATTATTGATTGCCGATCCTTTGATTACAGCATGAATGCGATCGCGATCGTTCAAAGCATCTTCCAATCGTTTCAACACGACAATGCCCACACCCTCACCGCCCACAGAACCCTGGGCATCAGCATCAAAAGCCCGGCAATGTCCATCGGGAGATAATATCCCCCCTTCTGTGTATACATACCCATCTTTTCTGGTGGCGCTGATAGCAACCCCACCAGCTAAAGCGATATCACATTCGCCATTGAGTAGACTTTGACAAGCTAAGTGGACAGCAACCAATGAAGTTGAGCAAGCAGTCTGCACCGCATAACTTGGCCCTTCTAAGTTGAGTTTGTAAGAAACGCGAGTAGTTAAGAAATCTTTATTACCTGCAAGAATTAATTGCTGAGGATCGATAGAGTTGATGATATTTGGATTGAGATAAATATTAAGTAAATAGGTGTTCAAAGCAGAGCCACCATAAACCCCAATCGCACCTTGATAATTTTGGGAATCATATCCCGCATTTTCTAAGGCTGACCAAGCACACTCTAAAAAAATTCGATGTTGTGGATCTGTTATTTCTGCTTCTCTGGGATTATAGCCAAAAAATTCGGCATCAAAAAATTCTGCATCTTCTAATACACCTTGTGCTTTGACATAATTAGGGTCATTTAATATAGATGAACTTATCCCTGCTGACAATAATTCTTCATCAGTGAAAAAGGAAATTGATTCTACGCCATTTTGCAGATTATCCCAGAATTCATCAATATCTTTGGCTCCCGGAAAGCGCCCTGATAAACCGATAATTGCTATTTCTGAGCCAGTGAGAGAATTTGTTGTAGTAATATTCATAATTTTAAATAATATTTCCTATAGATTTAAGTTTTTGTAACCGCTTTCTTTGTTGAGTTTTTCCATCTGTAATTTTTTCGATGACAATATCTGCCACAGAAGAAGATGGTTGTTGTTTAACTTGATTTAAATAATTTGCTAAAGAGTTGATAGTAGGATATCTAAACAGGTCGAGTACAGATAAATCTCTCTGAAATATTTCTCGTAACTGATTATGAACCTGAACTAAAAGTAATGAATGACCACCAAGTTCAAAGAAATTATCATGAATTCCGACATCTTCAAGTTGAAGTACTTTTTGCCAAATCTCAGCAATAGTTTTTTCTACCTCAGTTTGGGGTGGCTGATAAGCTGCCTCTAATTCTGGACGCGCTGTATCGGGTTCGGGTAATGCTTTGCGATCGACTTTTCCATTAGGTGTAAGTGGGAATGCCTCTAGCAATACAAAAGCTGCTGGCATCATGTAACTTGGTAGCTTTGACTCTAGAAAGCTTCGCAATTCAGGAATTTCAAGTGTTTGCTCGATTTGCGGGACTACATAAGCAACTATTCGTTGAGATTCGGCTACCACAATTACAGTTTCGCGTACTGCTGGGTGTTGACTAATAAGTGCTTCAATTTCTCCCAATTCAATACGGAAGCCGCGAATTTTCACCTGATCGTCAATCCGTCCCAGGTATTCAATGTCTCCATTGGGGAGATAACGCGCTAAGTCGCCGGATTTGTAAAGGCGTGCGTTGGGGCGATCGCTAAAGGGATGGGAAATAAATCTTTCAGTTGTTAATTCTGATCGATTTAAATAACCCCGTGTCACACCAGCACCACCAATGTACATCTCACCCTTAACTCCAATGGGTACTAGTTGGCGATATTGATCTAATAAATAAACTTGCAAGTCAGGAATTGGACGACCAATAATACTTCCTAATCCTACTTCTAAGTCTGCCTTTGTCAGTGGACGATATGTAACATGGACGGTTGTTTCTGTAATGCCGTACATATTTACTAACTGGGGAAACTGGTCGCCATGACGTTCAAACCAAGGTCTTAAGCTTTCCAGTTGCAGCGCTTCTCCACCGAAGATTACCAATCGCAGATTTAGCCCTTCGGCAGTTCCCAAAGATTCCTCTACCTGTATGAGTTGAGAAAAAGCAGAAGGCGTTTGGTTAAGTACCGTCACTTGCTGCTTTAACAGCAATTTGTAGAAATCTTCTGGCGAACGACTTAGCCAGTAAGGTGCTATAACTATTTTGCCGCCATACAGCAGCGCCCCCCAAAGTTCCCAAACGGAAAAATCAAAGGCTATGGAATGGAACAGTGTCCAAACATCATCTTGATTAAATTTATACCAATGTTCCGTTGCTGCGAACAGACGAACTACATTGCTGTGATTGACTAACACGCCCTTGGGTTGACCCGTTGAGCCAGATGTATAAATGATATAAGCCAAGCGATCGCTTGTACATCCACTGATTGGATTTTGCGGGCTTTCCTGAACGATCCTTTCCCAGTCAGTATCTAAACAAACAACATTAGTTTGATGCTGTGGCAAATTCTCTATGAAATGCTGCTGTGTTAGTAATACTGAAACCTGAGCATCCTGCAATATGAAAGCTAAACGTTCTGATGGATACGCTGGGTCAAGTGGTACATAAGCTCCACCTGCTTTGAGGATGGCTAAAATCCCAATAATTGTAGATAGCGATCGCTCTACACAAATCCCCACCAATACTTCTGGCTTTACTCCCAACTTTTGCAAGTAATGGGCCAATTGATTAGCTTTGGTGTTGAGTTCACGATAGCTCAATTGCTCATCTTCAAATACCACTGCTACTGCATCGGGTGTTTGTTCTACTTGCAGTTCAAATAACTCATGAATACATTGCTGTTGAGGATATGCAACCTCTGTATTATTCCATTCCAGCAGTAATTGATGTTTTTCAGGTTCTGTTAGCAGTGATAATTCTGAAACCCGTAGCTCTGAATTAGCAACAATACTTGTGAGCAAGGTCTGTAAATGCCCCACCATCCGAGTAATAGTGCTGTCATTAAATAAATCAGTATTATATTCTAAAGCTCCAACTAATCCCCCTTCTGTCTCCTTCATGTCAAGGGTTAAATCAAACATTGCTGTGTTTGCGTGATTCTCCAGGAAATTCAAAGTTAAACCTGAGAGTTCTAACGCAGACATCGGGGTATTTTGAAGAACAAACATCACTTGAAACAAAGGCGCATGGCTTAAATTTCGCTGTGGCTGTAATTCTTCAACTAACAAATCAAAAGGTATATCCTGGTGGCTGTATGCTTCTAAAGTCGTCTCACGTACACGTCTCAACAATTCTCTAAAAGTGGGATTGCCAGTGAAATCAGTACGCAGCACCAGGGTATTGACAAAAAAACCGATTAGTGGTTCGATATCTTTGCAGTTACGATTTGCGATCGCAGAACCGACCAAAATATCTTCTTGACTGCTGTAGCGATGTAATAAAGTTTTAAACCCTGCTAACAAGGTCATGAAAAGAGTAGTATCTTGATTCCGGCTGAGTGTCTTTAACGCCTCAGTTAAATCAGTGGATAAAGAAAATGATTGTCTTTTCCCCCGGAAAGTCTGAATTGGTTGTCGGGGATAATCTGTAGGCAATTGCAAGACAGGGAGATTACCACTAAGCTGTTTTTTCCAGTACGTGAGGAGATTGTCAAGAACTTCTCCCTGCAACCCTTGGCGCTGCCAAACAGCAAAATCTGCATATTGAATAGGTAATTCTGGAAGCGGTGAAGCTTGATTTAGAGAAAAGGCTTCATAAAGCGCAGCTATTTCCTGAATAAGTACTCCCATTGACCACCCATCAGAAATGATGTGATGCATGGTAAACATGACTACATACTCTTCTTCAGCTAATTTCAAGAGAGTACATCGCAGCAATGGTGTTTGAGCTAAGTTGAAAGATTGTGAGGCTTCTTTAATCAGAAATCTTTTAACTTCAGCTTCTTGCTCTACTTGCGGTAATTCTTGTAAATTAATAACAGGTAAACTTAAAGTCAAGCTGGGGTGAATGACTTGAATGGGTTGCCCTTGTTGTGAAACAAAAGTAGTTCTTAAAACTTCATGTCGTCGGACAACTTCGTTAAGAGTATTTTCCAGCGCTGTTATATTGAGCAAGCCTTTAATATGAAGTGCCGCAGGTAAATTATAAAAGTTACTATTTGGTTGCAACTGGTCAATAAACCAGAGTCTTTGTTGAGCAAAGGAGAGAGGGAGATTACCCTCTCGTGGCACTGGATTAATTAGATAATTATCAGAATTTACATCTACATTGTTATTGCCAATAAAAGCAATAATTTCTTCTTTGCGTTCAGCTAATTCTGCTTTAATAGCTGATGTCAGCACATCTTTAGGAGCGTTACAACGCAAGCGATTTTCTTCAACCCATAGCTTGATATCGAGACGACAAAGTTCAGATAAAAACTCTTCAATAGTTTTCATATTTCTATCTCCTCGCGCTCTTGGTGTACCGCATCCAGAGAAACTACTTGTAGCTGTTGAACTGTCAGCATTTTCTCGATTCGCTCTACCATTTCAGCTACGGTAGATCCTTCAAATAAACTCCGTAAAGGTAACTCTATTTTAAATACTTCCCGTAATCGAGAAATAACTTGAGTCGCCAATAAAGAATGTCCACCTAAATCAAAGAAGTTATCATGAATACCTATATGCTCTCGCTTTAATATTTGCATCCAGATATCAGCAACTATCTGCTCTGTTGGAGTACGAGGTGCAACAAAACTGACTTCCGATTCATTCTGAAACTTTGGTATAGGTAATGCTTGACGATCTACTTTCCCACTTGGGCTTATAGGCAAAGCTTCAAGCACTAAAATAGCAGAAGGAATCATATAAGCTGGTAGCTTTTGTTTAAGTAAATCGCGTAATTCTTGGACTAGTTCGCTACTAGTTTGCTCATTTTGATGCCACTCCTGACTAGGAACAACATAAGCCACTAAATATTTATCATTAGGGTTTTCTTCTCTAACTACAACTACAGCTTCTCTAACAGCCTGATGCTGACCGATAAATGTCTCAATTTCTCCAAGTTCAATCCTAAAACCACGAATTTTTACCTGATGGTCAATGCGTCCAAGAAATTCTATATTTCCATCAGGAAGCCATCTTCCCAAATCTCCAGTCTTATAGATTAAATCTTTGCGATTTCCTGGTAATTTCTGACTCCCATCTGTAAAAGGATTAGGAACAAAACTTAAATTAGTTTTTTCTTGATTTTTCCAGTATCCAGCACCTACACCAATTCCCGATACACAAATCTCTCCAGCAGCGCCAATAGGTAATAGTTGCATTTGCTTATCAAGAATGTAGAGATTTAAGTTTGCTAATGGTTTACCTATTGGAACTGTTCGTTGATTTTCATCAAAAGGCTTGTCAACAATAAACTGGGTGATATCATCAGCAGCTTCAGTTGGGCCATAGGCGTTAACAATTTTGATAGAAGGGTATATTTTCAGCCACTTATTTACCCAACTAACCGATACTGATTCTCCTACAACCATCATCCATTTCAAATCAGGTAATTCTCTTTCGGTAATTGGTAGCTGGGAAGTATATTCAAGTAAGCTCCCAAATAACGCTGGTACTAATTCAACAACTGTAATTTTTTCTGATTTTAGTACTTTAAATAGTTTATCAGGAATGGCAACAGTTTCAATATCTACTATTACCGTCTTCCCCCCAATTAAAAGCGGGGCTAAAAATTGCCATACAGAAATATCTGTAGAAGCAGGAGCGCTTTGAAGAAAACAAAAATCTGACTTTAAATCTAACTCATCAAATTGGGCATAGATATGATTTACTGCCCCATCATGTCTGACAATTGCCCCCTTTGGTAATCCTGTAGACCCTGAAGTATAAAGCATATAAGCTGGGTCATTAGCATCATTAATATGTTGGATATTATCAATCGTCAGATTATCAAAATCAAGTTTACTATATACCTTCAAACCTGTTTTATTTACAGTTTCTATTTGGCCAGATAAAATATCATCTAAACAAATAATTGATTCTAATTTTAGACAATCCTTTACTAAGTTAGGTAACAAGTTTATTAATGAGTAATCTGTGGCGATAAATCTAACTTCGCTATTAGATAGCATATATTTAATTCGATTTGGTGGGTAAGTACTATCAATGGGTACGTATGCTCCACCTGCTTTATATATCGCCAGGATAGCAATGAGAAAATTGATATCGCGGTCTTTAAAAATTCCTACAAACTCTCCTTTACGGACTCCTAATTTTTGCAATAATTCTGCTAACTGATTAGCTTTATTATTGAGTTCCTGATAAGTTAATTTAGTTTCTTGATGAACTACAGCTATGTTGTTTGGACTTTGAGATACTTGTTTTTCAAATAATTCATTTATTGTCTGACTAACTGGATATATTTTAACTTTATTGTTGTATTCCTTGAGAAGTTGTTGCTTGTCATTATTTCGTAATAAAGCAATATCCGATATGTTAATATCAATGTTATTAATAATATTTTCAAGCAGATTAATATAATATCTACTCATCAATCTTATATTTTCAGCTTGAAATAGCTGTTCGCTATATTCAATAGTAGCAATAATAATTTTATCATCAGACTTAAAAGAAATAGTTATGTCATTATTTAGTTCAGCGAAATCTGTTTGAGAATGGATATTTTCTAATAAAATTACTATATCAAAAATCGCAGAGCGGTTAGGATTTTTTGGTATCTCTAACAATTTAATTAATTCATCAAAATCAGAGATTTGATGACTGTAAGCACCTATTATAGAACTTTGGACTTGAAAAAGAAAATTTTTGAATGAAATTTCAGGTGTAACCTGATTACGTAAGGGAAGAACCTTACTATTTATGCCATTCTTAGCGATTTTGTCCGATAAAGGGATTCCGATAATAACATCATCATTCCCAGTATATTTTTGCAAAAATATATTTAATGTAGATACAAGTATTATGTAAATTGATAAGTATGAACCCTTACATAGCTTAATGATTGCTTGAGATAAATCCTTGGTTAACTCAAAGCTAAAAGATTGATTTTTGCCACTATAAACCAAAGGTCTCACATAGTCGAGCATGAGATTTGTTTCTGGCAATTCTCCCGATAGTTGGTTTATCCAATAGATTTTTTGGCTAAATAAGTTAGTTGGCTCTAAATCTCTGCTCATACCTTTCCTTAAATTTAATTGATTACCGGATAATAAGTTCTAGTACCTCAATATAGTTTTATACACATTCACTAAAAGCTTTCTCAATGACTGAGCAACCATTTTGTAATGTAGACATATCTATTACTAACGGAGGCAATATTTTAATGACAGTATCATTCCTACCCGCTAATTCAACTATTAATCCGAGTTCAAAACAACGCGATGTTATGCTTCTAGCAAAAGTATTACCACCAAAATTTTTCACATCAATCCCCCAAATCATGCCGATTCCCCGGATTGTTATATTCTCACTAATTGATGCTATTTTCTCAGTGAGAAAGTTTTTCAAAAAAAGCTCTTTATTTTTGACATCCTGTTCCAGATTACTACTTTCTCTATATTCTAAAGCAGCAGTCGCTCCGATAAATGCTAATTGATTACCTCTAAAAGTACCATTATGTTCACCCGGTTCCCATATATCACACTCTGGCTTAATTAATAATAGTGACATGGGAAATCCATAACCACTAATAGATTTAGAGAGTACTACAATATCAGGAACTATACCTGCTCTTTCAAAAGAAAAGAAAGCCCCTGTTCTACCGCAGCCGACTTGAATATCATCGCAAATTAATAAGATATCATGATCGTTGCATAATTTTCTGAGTCGCTGCATCCATTCAATAGGAGCTACAACAACTCCACCTTCAGCTTGCACTGTTTCAAAGATAATTGCTGCTGGTTTTTCAATTCCCGAATTTACATCATTTAATACTGTTTCTATATATTCTATTGTGTCAAAGCTTTCCATAAATCCATAGGGATAAGGCATGAAAGTTACATTACTTGCTATACCAATTGCCCCTGCTCTAATTTCAGTATTGCCGGTAATGGATAGGCTACCTAAAGTCATTCCATGATATGCCCCCATGAAGGAGAATATACCCGATCTTTGCTTGACTTTTCGTGCTAACTTTAAAGCCGCTTCGACAGCATTGGTTCCTGTCGGCCCACAAAATTGAATGCGATAATCTAACTTTTTAGAACTTAGTACTAACTCATCAAACTTAGCTAAGAATTTCTCTTTAGCTGAAGTATACATATCTAAGCCATGTGCGATTCCATCGGCATCTAAATATGACATGACTTTTTGTTTTATATAGTCATGATTATGTCCATAATTTAAAGCCCCTGCTCCGGCAAAAAAATCAATATACTCTTTACCTGAGTCAGAATAAATGATAGAACCTTTAGCTCTATGAAATATATCAGGAAAATTACGACAATAGCTTCTGACGTTGGATTCACACTTCTCAAATATATTCATGAGATTCTTTTGTTAGAATTACAAATTGAGGATGTACACTTCATATCTTTGTCATAGTCTTTTTAAGAAACATAATTTAGATAAGATTTATAGAATTTAAAAATAATCTGAGGAGGTACTTTGAATACTAAACCCATAGTTAGTAAAAAGTTATAGTATAAGTTTTGAACTGGCATTCCTTTTTTGATAGCTGCCATAGCCTTCAGCGAACTCTTATGAGTATGCCAATCGATATTAAAAGAAATTGACATATCTAAACTTCTAACGTGATGTAGCGTTCCAGGGGGCATATATAAAATATCGCCAGGATTTACAATAAATTTAATCGGTCTGGCATTTTTATAGTCAGGATATTTATTAAAATCTGGATTTTCTGGATTAACTAAAAACCATCGCCAGCCTTTGCGATAACAATATTTACCATCTTCAGGTATCAATATTGTAAATTCTTTCCGTCCAACAAGTTGAAAAAAGATATTATTAGTCAGAAGACAATCAAAATGTAGTGGAGTAAGGCTATTAGAAGCACCGATAAAAAATTGACAGTAGCGCCACCATTTGTACCGATACCATTTTGGTAAATAATCTAAAGGAAATGGTTGAACATCTTCTATTAGTGAAGGTATTAAGCTAAATAGTGGCAAGTCATGACAATAGGGTGGTAAATTAGTTTTTTGATTGCTTTCTTCATATTCTTTAATTAATTCTACATATTTTTCCATTGTCAAACTGCATAATTCAATTCCCTTCTTACTACTAAATTTCTTTGCATATATTTTTAAATTAGGAGATAAGTTTTGCAAATATTCTAAAGACCATTTATCAAAGCTCTCCCAATTTTTAATCGCTCCTGAGATGACAACTGGTTTTCCACAGTTAACATAATTTGACTTAAATTCCTGACTAGTTAGTTTATATCTTCGCTCTATTTCATTTGTATTTGAGATGATCATGCTTTCTACCTTTTCTTGTTTACAAACATTTAATTTTCCACTTAATTAATTTGTGGCGATGCCAAAAAGAATATTATCTGAATAAATAATCTTTACTTCTCAATACGGTTCAGTTAAGGGCTACTGGCAAAAATTTGGGGTTTTTGAGACGCGATAAATCGCCGTCTCTACAAGGGTTTTGGTCTTATGTCAAATGTATTGCTTTACCTCTTTGATTTATTACACTGTGCTGGAAGAATAATTAATTTAATTTGACAAAGCAAAAGCCCAATCAAATGATGCTTCTTGTTCTAAACCTGAAGCTATTTGCTGTTGCTCTGGTGTCAACAAAGGTAAGTTTTTAATTTTAAAGTGAGGGTTAGTTATCAACCCTTGCAGCAGCATTTCAACATCTTTGAGGATGCCAGTAATTGTAACAGTATCAAATCTTCTAGAATCATAAGAAATAGCGATTAATAACTCTTTGTTTGGATAGACAACCAAATTCAGAGGATAGTTATTTCGGTAATATAATTCTGTGTGTTGAAATTCTATATTTCCCTGCCAATCTCGGATAAATTCGCTGACTGGGAAGTTTTCAAGCACTACAATACTTTCAAACAGAGTTAATTTTTTAGGAATTTCACTCCAGTTGTGAACTTCTGTTAATGGAGTATATTCATAATCGCGTACCTCAACTAATTGAAGCTGAAAGCGTTGTAACCATGATAGAAAAAGCTGTTCAGGATCTATATTTACATGGATGGGCAAAGTATTAACAAACATACCAACCATTGATTCCACTCCATGCAAATCTGCTGGTCGTCCGCTAACAGTGCAGCCATACAATATATTATTGCGACAAGTATAGCGACTAAGAAGAATTGCCCAAATACCATTAATTATGGTAGCAAGGGTAAGACGGTTTTGTTTAGCAAAAAACTGTAGGGCTTGTGTATTAGTTGATGATAACTGAATTATTTCTTCACTATACCTTACTTCCTGGTTAGATGATTGGTCAATTTCATCTATTTTTTCCATATAAGTCAAAGGAGTTGGTGCTTTGATACCTTGTAATGCTTGCCGCCAAAAAAGTTCAGCTTTCGATATATCTTGTTGCTGTAACCAATCAATGTAGTCCCTAAAAGGACGAGTAGGTGCTAAAGAAATTTCTTTATCTTGACAAAGCATTCCATAAGTTTCCACAAACTCTTGGAATACTAGCGAACCACCCCAACCATCAATAATGATGTGGTTAAAACTCCAAATATATATATACTTTTCATCCGTAGAGCGGATTAAAGTATGACGCATCAAACATGGTTGAGAAAAGTCAAAACTTTTTTGGCGATCGCTAACAATAAAAGCGTCAAGTTGCGTCTTTTGTTCAACTGAATTTATATTAGACCAGTCATAACAACTTAGGGGCACTTTTACTTGATTGTACACAATTTGTAGCGGATTTTCAATTTCTTCCCAATAAAATCCGGTACGTAAAATGGGATGGCGGTCAATAACAAGTTGCCAAGCTTTTTCAAACGCTTCTACGTTCAGATTGCCACTTATAGTAAAGACATGCTGGAAAAAGTATAAGGACAATTCGCTATCAAACAAACAGTGAAATAGCATACCTTTTTGTACAGGCGTTAGTTCGTATATATCTTCAATACTTTTTGTTTCCATTTAGGTGCTTTTTACCTCTTTTGGTTAATTTTTAAGAGTAAATTATCCAATTGTTGTTGGTTCAATTTGGCTCTAGGAAAATCAGATGGTGTATATTTTTCAGACTCTACAGGCTGATCCTGAATCGGTGTGAGGTGTAACTCTTTTGCTACTAAATCTTGTTCGGGTTGGATAGTGTCAGTAATACACAAATCTATTGCTAATTCAGCAATTGTCTGGTAATGAAAAAACTGTTGAGATGTTAATTTTAAACCTGCTTGGTTAGCTTTGGCAGCAATTTGAATTGTATTGATTGAATTCCCTCCCAACTCAAAAAAGTTGTCGTGGATACCTATCTTGTCAATTCCCAAAATTTCTTGCCAAATATCAGCTAGTATTTGCTCAATTTCGTTTTCGGGAGCAATGTAATCATTACCTAAATTCGGGCGGGGGTGTTTGGCTTTGGAAAGATTAACTGTAGATAACTTTGAATCCAAAAGCCTTAATTTCTCTTGTAAATACTGAGGAGAATTATTTTGCTTAATTAAAGCTGGTAAATCTTGGGTTGAAACAACAATATGAGGTAGCCTAATTCCCAGAATGCGATTAAAAGCATCGATACCTTCTTGAGGTAATATGCCTTTTTTTATACTTTCGGCACGTTCTTGTTTAATATTATCTGGTAATACAGTTTCTACCGCAAACCCAACTTCTTGCCACGTATCCCAACTGATTGATGTTGTTAATCGATTAGAGGTGGAACTATGACAGTGAGCATAAGCATCTAGAAAGGCATTAGCTGCACAATAATCTATCTGTCCAAATTCACCCAAAATAGAAGTTTTCGATGAACAAAGCACAAAGAAATCTAGATTTATATTCTTGAAAACCTCTTCTAATATGAGTGTACCTTTGACTTTTGCTTCTAAAACATTGCTGGCTATGTCTCGTGTTTTGAGTTGGGTAACACCACCACCAGCAATACCAGCTGCATGGATTACACCATTAATTTGACCGAATTTCTCTAATGCTTGAGCAATTACTAATTGTATTTGTTCAGAATTAGTTACATCGGCGCTTTTAACTTCCACCTCTGCCCCCAATTCTTCAAGCGATCGCACTTTTTGGATCTTCCGACTGATAGAATCTTTGCTATCATGGGTTTCTAGCCATTTTTCCCATTCACCGCGCTCAGGAAGTCCCCCTCTTCCAATGAGGATTAACTTAGCTTTTAGTGTCTTTGCAAGATGTTCTGCTAATACTAAACCAATTCCCCCAAGTCCCCCAGTAATTAGGTAAACTCCACCTGTTTTTAACTTAGTGTTTCCAGCAATGCACTCATCTAATGGCACTGCTTCAAAGCTTTGAATCCAACGGTGAGAGCCACGGTAGGCAACAATTTCATTACTTTGTTGTAGTGTTAATTCTGCTACCAAATTATCTATAGTTTTTTGGGATAAAGGAGTTTGAGCAGAATGCATTACTAAATCAACACTGCTGCAATTGATATTCTGATATTCCTTGGAAATTACTTTGCACGGCCCTAATACTGTAGCTTTCTCTGGGCATAAATTTTCATCGCCGATGACATTATGTACATTACTAGTTACAACCATCAGCTTGAGAGAATCCCAAATATCTTGTTTTCCTATTGCTTGTGCTAAAAATAGCAAGCTATAAAAGCCGAGATCCTGATAATCTACAACCTCATTGTTGAGCAAAGAATCATTAGGTATGACGCTCCAAAGATGAGCGATCGCATTTGGCTTAAAATCCTGCTTTTGCAGTTCTTGAAGTAATGTATCATAATCATCTTGTTGCTGCGGATTGATGATATACATCCGTTCATTGAGCTTGCTAAACCGTTCACCTACTTGCACTGCGATCGCATCTTGATGCTGTTGTTCAAGTCGTTGGACAAATTCAGTTCCTACTCCATAATCATCTACAAAAACTAAGCAGCGTAACTTTTCTGTAGTCGCTTCTTTTTCTTGGAGAAACTCAAGGGGTATGGATTGTTTCCATACTGGAATATAAAACCAGTCAGCAATATCTGGTTTTTTATCTAATGATTGCTGTAATGCTGTTGGTGAAATGGAATCTAGCTCAATAGAGTAACGCTGATTTTCAACGGGATGAATTGTCGAATTTTTATCTAATGGTATTGAGTCAATCCAGTAACTTTGACGTTCAAAGGGATAGGTTGGTAAGGGGAAACGATGACGGCGTTCGTTGTCGTAAAAACTTGGCCAATCTATCTTAATTCCCGACATCCACAGGCGGCCCAAGGTGTTAACTAAAAATGCTATATCTGAATGCTGTTCGTGAGGATGAGGTATTGAAGTCAGCACAGTTAATTCTTCAGGGTTCCAAGTTTTTCCACAACCAATTTCTAGTAGAATTCGTTGATTGTCTTTCAGTAACTCTGGAATTTCTGCATTTAAATTGATTGGTTGCTGTATTTGCGCCCAATAGTTAGGATCTATTGCTTCAGTTTGAGTAATCCAAGTGCCACTAATATTAGATATAAATGGAATTGTTGGAGGATTGAGTTTGACCTTTTTTAATAACTCCGTGGAAGACTCACTAGTCACTAATGCCAAGGCATCTTCAAGAGAAAAAATACCAGCTAAAGTTGCAACGACATATTCACCAATACCTTGTCCAATCATTGCTTGAGGAGAAATCCCCCAGGACATCCACAACTTAGCTAAAGCATACTCAATAACAAACAGGGCACTTTGAGCAAAGCGAGTTTGTTGGATCTCTACTGCGGTTTTCTGCTCAGATTCGTTGGGATAAATTAGCGATTGCAAATCTAACTCTAGATGTGGTTTTAATATCAGGCAGCACTGTTCTACCTGCTTGCGGAACATCGGCTCAGTTTCGTAAATTTCTCTGCCCATGTCTGCATACAGCGCACCAACTCCTGGAAACATGAAAGTCACGGAACGAGTTCCTGAGTCTTGAAATTGAGTGATAACTCGTTCTGAGGCTGGCTGATTCAATGCCTTAATTGCATCTTGGGTATCGGCACAAACTAATATTTGCCGATAATTAAAGTCTCTACGCCCCATTTGCAAGGTATAAGCTACATCTGCAAGATTCAAATCGGGATGTCGCATTAGATGTTGGCTGAGATTCTGCGTGGCAGTTTCTAACGCAGACTCGGTTTTTGCAGAGATGACTAACAATTGCCAAGGGCGGGAAGGGCTAGAAGCTGGAAGCGTTGGGGCTTCTTCTAGAACTACGTGGGCATTAGTTCCACCCATCCCTAAAGAACTAACACCGGCACGGCGCGGAGTCGAGCCTGTTTTCCATGCCGTTAGCTTGGTGTTGACGTAAAAAGGACTATTGGCAAAATCAATTTCAGGATTAGGCTGTTCAAAGTTTAAGCTTGGCGGAATTAACTCATGCTTGAGAGCCAAAGCCGTTTTGATTAATCCTGCAACTCCGGCGGCGGCATCTAAATGTCCAATATTCGTTTTGACTGAACCAACGGCGCAAAAATTCTTTTTCTCGGTACTGGCACGAAAAACTTTAGTCAGTGCGGCAATTTCAATCGGATCGCCCAAAGCTGTACCGCTACCGTGAGCTTCAATGTAGCTGATTGTCTCCGGTTCTACCTCTGCTAACATTACCGCTTCCGCGATCGCTTCTGCTTGTCCATCGACACTAGGGGCTGTGTAGCCAACTTTCATCGAACCATCGTTGTTAATTGCCGCACCTTTAATCACAGCATATATGCAATCACCATCTGCGATCGCATCTCTGACTCGTTTAAGAACAACTATCCCTACACCGTTACCAACTGTTGTTCCCTGTGCTGTAGCATCAAAAGCATGACAATGACCATCAGGAGATAGTGGCCCTCCTGGTTCATACAAATAACCAGTTTTTTGGGGCAATCGGATAGAAACTCCTCCCGCTAAAGCCATGTCGCATTGATAATTTTGCAAACTTTGACACGCGAGGTTAATAGCAACTAATGATGTAGAACAAGCTGTTTGAACAGTAAGACTTGGCCCAGTTAAATTTAATTTATAAGAAACCCGCGTAGAGAGAAACCCTTTATCATTGCCAATCAACTTTTGGTATGATTGCGCTGATCCTAATTGCTCATTCTTCAAATCAAAAGATAAATAATTATTTAAGCTAGCACCAGCATAAACACCGATTCTGCTTTCACACTTAGTTGAGTCGTAACCAGCATTTTCTAAAGCTGACCAAGCGCATTCCAAAAACAGACGATGTTGAGGATCTGTTGCTTCCGCTTCTTTCGGATTCAGGTCAAAGAATGCAGCATCAAATAAATCGATATTTTCTAAAACACCGCCAATTTTCACATAATTACTATCATTAATAAATGCCGGAGGTACACCAGCATTGATTAACTCTTCATCTGTAAATAAAGATAATGACTCCACGCCATCTTGCAAATTTTGCCAAAAAGATTCTATGCTGATGGCTCCAGGAAAACGCCCCGCCATCCCGATAATAGCAACTCCTTCCATTAATTCATAATTTTTTTCACTATCGTCTTGTTTATTCATATCATTAAACCTTTATTGTTTTCCCTGGTTTAGAAACCAAATTAAAATCGAATACCAATTATCTCTCTCTGCGTTTTCTGCGCCTCTGCGGTTCCTCTAAGAGGCGTGATAAATCGTCGTCTCTACAAGTGTTTTGGTTTTACCTTAACTGGAACAACAATCTAATCGATTACTTGAAATTGTACATACCCAGGAACAGCCTGAATTCGAGTTAAATCATTTTCAAAAATAACTGAATTGCCATTTTTCTCAACTTCCTTAAACCCAGCAAACTTATAAGATATGTACATCATTCTATTGCGATCGTTTGGTACAAACTCAGCCAAAAGACGAACACCATTACTTTGAGCCAAACTCATAACATGATTCAACATAATTGTCCCTACGCCTCTCGACATAACGCGACAAGACATTAGCAAAAGCTTAATTGTCCATGACTGAGGCTGACATTCAATCAGAATCAAACCGATTTTCCCATAGCTTCCATACTTATCTTCCAAGGTGGCAATTAGCAGTTTATGGTTTTCTGATTGGCGAAAATGATTGAGTTCGTCATAAGAGTAGGTATAACCAGTTGTGTTTAATTGGTTGGTTCGTAGTGTTAACTCTTCTGCACGCTGTAAATCTTCTTCTTGAGCAGAAGAGATAGTAAAATTCATATTGAGAGTAGCCAAGAATTCGTCGGTTGTGCCAATAAATTCTTTTTCGGCATTTTGCCGCTCAATATCACTAATATACATCAACCTTCTAATTCGTGAATCGTCCGTGATAAAACGGGGATTCATGATTGGCATATCTAGAATATTGCCTATTTGATCTGCATTTATACACAGGATTTCTGGGCAGGAAAATTTAACTTCTTCTAGCTCAAATAGTTGGTCATCGATAAATGCGATCGCATCCATTCCAATATTAAGCAACTTAGCAATTTCTTGTAAAGAAGAAGCCTTAGAATTCCAATTTATTTGGGGATATAAAAAATACTCTTTTAAACCAAACTCTTCTAATTTAGCTATTGTTGTAGAGTAATCATTCTTACTAGCTATAGATTGTAATATACCACGATTATCTAACGTGTGAATAAGATTTATTATATTTTCTCGTAAAGAGACTTCCTTATCTTCCAGCAAAACTCCATGCCAAATGGTATTATCTAAATCCCACACGACACATTTAACGAATTTTTTGTCTTTTTGCTTAATATTTAAGTCTTGTTCTTGAATACTAATCATATCTTACACTTTTTCAGCTAATTTATTACCTAAACCACTAGTAACAGTTGCAAAAAGATAATCTTGATAACCTGACTCTGCAATAGTAATTTCTTGAATTTGAGTACTACCTTCAATAATTTCCATAATTTTAGAGTCTCGTAGATACCTCTCAACTGGGTAGTCACTACTACAACCATTACCACCATGAAGTTGGACGGCATCATTAGCTATTTTCGTAGCTACTGTAGATGCAAAGTACTTAGCAATAGAAGTCTCTGTAATCGAGTTAGGATCGTTAATATCTTTGAGATAACCAGCTTGATAACATAACAGTCTTGCTGCTTTTACTTGAGTCATCATTTGAGTAATCTTTTGACGGATTAATTGATGTTCTTTAAGGTAAACGCCAAACTGTTTCCGTTCATTTGTATACTTAAGACAAGCTTCTAAACAAGCTTGAGCAATACCTACACAGCCTGATGCTACGCTATATCTACCATAATCAAGGGCAGTAGAGGCAATGTAGGAAAATCCAAAACCTAATTTACCTACTAAATTTTCTTGAAGAATTTGACAGTTATTAAACTGCAATTTTGCTGACATTGAAGCCCTAACACCTAAAATGCCGGACATTGGTTTGACTGAAAACCCTGGAGTATTTTTTTCAACTAAAAAAGCGGTGGGTTTACCCTCGCACTTCGCAAAGACTAAAAAGATATCTGCTATTTGCCCGTAAGTAATCCATTTTTTATGTCCATTTAATATATAAGCATCACCTGTAAGCGTTGCTGTTGTTTCTACACTTTTAGCATCGCTACCTACATTGGGTTCGCTTAATGCAAAAGCAGCGATGATTTCTCCAGATGCAAGTTTGGGAAGCCAATACTGTTTTTGAGATTTATTACCCCATTTACACAAAGCATGAGAAACCATGTTATGAACTGTTAGCAAACTCCTAATAGAAGAACATCCCCGACCAATTTCTTCGTTGAGAATGCCATAGGTAATCATGTCCATTCCTATACCACCATATTCTTGAGGTAAGATAGCACCGAGAAAACCACGTTGAGCTATTTTCTGAATTATTTCTGGCGGCGTAAATTCTTTTCTATCCCATTCCCCAGCATTAGCAAATATTTCTTGATTAACAAAAGCTTTAAATTCAGCTTGAGCGTTTTTTTGTTGAGCAGATAGTTCCAGTTGCATAAATATAGCTTGTTGTAATGATTTATAGATAGTTATTTTGAGTTTCTCTCTCGAATACTCTCTGTAAAACTACCTGGAAAAATCAGAGATTTTAGCAGAGCAATAGAAGTCCATAGTCCATCTGGAGAAGAGATTGCATGATAGAAATAATGAGGAGCGATATTTAACATAGTCGATAACATATTTTTTTGTTTTAAATAATCTTTAAGTTCAATATCGTAGAAGAATGACAATGATATATTCTCATCTACTGCTGTTACATAGTGCCACCAATAAGGTGGTATATATAGCATTTCTCCCGCTTGAAGTACGACTTCTATTTTTTCTTGCCAAGGAAATTTAGGAAATAATTCTAAGTTTGGGATATTTGGATCTACCTTACTATAATCTGCTAAACCAAGACTATCCTCAAGAGGTGGATAGAATGACAAATAATTTGAAGGAGGAAATAAAAGTATTTTTTTCCTGCCCCGAATTTGAACAAAAATATTATGAAATCCATCAAAGTGAAGGACAGTAGTTGAAGAGAATTTTTTACTAGCTAACCCATGCCAAAAGCTAACTAATGGCTTTCTGTTGAAATATTCTGGATAATTTACATCTTTAACAATTTCAGAAAAAGACTTTTCAAAAACTGCACTTGGTAAATAAAAAGTTAAATCAGAATCGTTTTTGTTTTGATGTACTTTATTTATATAGTTATTGATGTATTCTTTGTACTCCATGTCTTTTGTTGTGTTATCATAACCAACTTCCCGCGCGAAACTATTATAATCATCAAAAAACTCTTTCTTGAAAAACTGGATACTAACTACATTATTTCCACAGTGCTTAATTAGATAATCATTAGACCAATCTTTACAAGCATTCCAATGTCTGGCAACATCTTGAATTACAAAGGGTTGATATTTATTCCAAGCTTCTAAAAATTCTTCCGTACTAGGATTTTGAAGTTGTAAAATTGATTTGCAAGTTTGAACTTTCATAACCATCCTAATATCCTTCTTTTCCTAAAGCTTTATGCAGTTTTATGACTTTCATAATGAATGTTGAATTTTTATTTATCTACTGATGAATTACAAGAGATGTCTTACGTTCAACTAAATTAGCTATAGAGTTGATTGTGCGAAAGTTTTCAAACTCTAAGTCTTCATTTTCAATAGCAACCTGAAACTCTTGCTCTACAAACAAAACAAGTTGCATGGCAAACATAGAATTGACAAAGCCCAAAGCAAAAATGTCTTCATCTTGTTGTAAATCATGATTCCCAAAAAATTTGGAAAGAAAAGTTTTGATTTTAGCTTTAATTTCGTTCATGATTGATATTCCCTATTTATTGATATACGTAAAATCCTTGACCACTTTTTCTACCATGCAACCCGGCATCTACCATTTTTTTGAGTAAAGGGGATGGTCTGTACTTGCTATCGTTAAAGTTTTCGTGCAAGACTTCGATAGAAAATAAGATGGTATCTAGACCAATCAAATCTGCTGTTTCTAAAGGCCCCATTTTGTGACCAAAACAGCTTTTAAAGATTTTGTCTATATCTTCTGCTGTCGCAACTTGGTCTTGTAAGAGAAAAATAGCCTCGTTAATAGTTAACATCAACACTCGGTTAGAAACAAAACCTGGTGAATCATTAACAAGGATGCATTCTTTACCCATCTGAGTCAACATTTGCTTTGCTGTCTCAATTGTTGTTTCAGAGGTATGATATCCACGAATCATCTCTACCATCGGCTTCATCGGTACAGGATTCATAAAGTGAATCCCGACAACTTTATCGGCACGTTTGGTAACTGAAGCTATTCGAGTAATGGGAATTGCTGATGTGTTAGCAGCAAATACACAATCTGCTGGACAGATAGAATCTAGGAGCGGATATACCTCTTTTTTAATATCCCATTTTTCGGTGGTATTTTCTACAACAAAATCTGCATTCTCTAAAAATTTATAGCTGGTTGAAAACTCTATTTTCTCAATGATACTATCTGGAGACTCTTGGCGATCGCTTTTTTTGAAAAAACCCTGAAAGCGGATATTATTCCTGATTTCATGTTTAGCTTTATCCAGAACATTTTCGGAAATATCTACCAGAATAACTTGATGATCAGTTTGAGCAAGGTTTTGTGCAACCCCTATTCCCATCACGCCTGCACCAACAACACCTACTGTTTGAATATTCATAACTTCAACTCATCTCCACTTGGATATTCTTGTATTTCAGGTAGTTCTTTGTATTAAAAGAGATACGCGGGTAAAGGAATAGGATGACGATGTTCCTGTGCATAAAATCCCGACCAATCTATTTGCACTCCTGCTAGCCAAAGCCTACCTAATGTTTTAAGTAAGAATGCTAAGTCTGGTTTGCGATCGTAGGAATATCTTAGAGAGGGCAAGATAATTTGGCTGACTTCGGGATTATTTTCTATACATTGCATTGCAAAGCTACCTAGAGTTTGTCCAGGGCCGACTTCCAACAGAATTGGATACTCTTTTTTCCACAAATCTTGTATACCTGGAGCAAACAAGACGGGTTGACACAGATGCTTAACCCAATAGTCGGGATTTGTAGCTTCTGCTGCTGTTATCCAAGTTCCTGTAACGTTAGATATGTAAGGAATTTTTGGTGGTTGGAGATTAAACGTTGTTACTAACTCACGTAAGTCAGAGGTAGCACCCTCCATCAGATGAGAGTGGAAAGCATGAGAAGTTTCCAGACGGCGGCAAGCTAAACCTCTTTGAGTCAACTGTTGTTCTAAAACTTCTATAGCTGTGGTTTCACCCGCGATTACCCCCATAGATGGGCCATTGACGGCAGAGAGCGAGAGTTTGTCATTGAGTAGAGGAAATATCTCTGTTTGCGAAAGTGGAACTGCAAGCATCGCTCCGCTTGGCAACTTTTGAATCATCTGCGCTCTGGCGGCAATCAGAGTTAAACCTTCGTCTAAAGACAAAACCTCTGCTAAAGTCGCTGCCACATATTCACCAATGCTATAGCCAATCATTGCCGCCGGACGAATTCCCCAGGATATTAATAGCTGTGCTAAGGCATATTCAATGACAAAAATAGCTGGTTGAGCAAGGTGAGTTTGATTGAGTAAAGATGTTGCAGCTAATATTTTCGCATCAGCTGGTGTCTGACTGCGACCTAACATTTTTCTCAAATCCAAACCGGGAGAATTTTCTTGAGGTGACTGCTGATATTGTTGGGTTCTATGGGGATAGATTACATCTCGCAAATCTTGACCAAGAAGAGGTTTAAGAAATTCGCAACAGTAATCAATTTGCTTTTGAAATAGGGGTTCAACTTGATAAAGTTCCCAAGCCATGTTGACGTAATTAGTACCAAGTCCAGGAAACATAAAAGCTACAGGACGTTTTTTGGTTTCTTGGATGTTGGTAAGTACCCGTTTGGGATCTTCAAGGGCAATGAGAGCATCTTCTATATCCCGACAAACAACCATCCGCCGATGCTTAAAAGTTTGTTGTTCGCATTGCAATGTATGAGCAATATCGGCAAGATTTAAGTCACAATTCTGCCTCAAATAATCTGCAAGGTTTACAGTAGCGGTTTTTAGTGCTGAGTCAGTCTGAGCAGAAAGTAACAATAACTGCCAAGGACGAGAAGGGCTATTAAGCATTTTTGAAAAACTCCAAACTTTTCACTTCATCTTAGTGAGAATTATTTCGTGATTTCCTCATCAGTAATTGTTTTTTGATATTGTTCGCTTCTTTTTGTTTTTGAATGCGTTGGCGCATTGGTTCAAATACAGATTTATCTTCTGTTGTTTGACTTAAATATTGCGCTAATGAGTAAATAGTTGGGTTCTGAAACATGGTGACTACTGATATATCTCGCTGCAAAATCGTCCGCAGTTTGTTATTTACTTTCAGCGTTAATAGTGAATGTCCACCAAGGTCAAAGAAATTATCATGAATACCTACTTTATCTAGATGCAGTACTTCTTGCCAAAACTTGGCAATCTGCTGTTCCATTTCAGACTGAGGTGGCTGGAAGGATGCTGTTAACTCTGGACGCAGTTTTTCAGGTGGTTTTAATGCACGACGGTCTATTTTGCCGTTGGGTGTCAAAGGTAAAGCATCTAAGAGGACAAAGGCAGAAGGAAGCATATATTCGGGCAGTTTTTCTTTGAGAAATCCCCGTAGTTCATTTATAGAAGGCGTAGCATTTTCATGAGTCACAAGATATGCAACTAGGCGATAGTCATTTGGTATATCTTCCCTAGCTAATACTACAGTTTCTCTTACCTGTGGGTGTTTCTCTAATAAAGCTTCAATTTCTCCTAGTTCAATACGGAAACCACGAATTTTTACTTGATGGTCAATTCTGCCCAAAAATTCAATTTTGCCATCTCTTCGGTAACGCGCTAAATCTCCAGTTTTATAAAGGCGTTTTCCTGATTCAAATGGATTAGGAATAAACTTTTCTCTAGTTAATTCAGGTCTATTCCAATAACCTCGCGCCAGCCCCTCACCGCCAATATGTAATTCACCTGGAACTCCTATAGGAACTAATTGCTGATGTGAATCTAAGATATAGAATTGAGTGTTGGCAATGGGACGACCAATAGAACTAACACCCTGTTGTTGTTCTTGAGATACCTTTTGTACTGCCGACCAAATAGTGGTTTCTGTGGGGCCATATAAATTCCATACTTCTTGACCTCGTTCTAGCAACTGATTTGCAAGTGAAGAGTCAAGGGCTTCACCACCACAAAGAATTTTCATGGTATTGGGCTTTTCCCACCCAGAAGTTACTAGCATTCTCCAAGTTGCAGGTGTGGCTTGCATAACTGTTACACCATTGGAGACTAACTGCTTTAACAACTGGGTACTATCGGTGATAACCTCTCGATTAACTAATACTAAACGAGCGCCAACAACCAGTGGTAGATACAATTCTAGTGCGGCAATATCAAAAGATAAGGTGGTGACAGATAGAAGAATATCTTCCTTTGCTAGTCCTGGAGTTTGACGCATGGTACTTAAGAAGTTAACCACAGCGCGATGGGGAATTTGCACTCCTTTGGGTTTTCCTGTAGAACCAGACGTATAAATCACATAAGCTAAATCTTCTGCGATCGCACTACTAACTAAATTTTCTGGACTGTAATCAGCAAACGCTATACTGTCGGTGTCGATACATACTAGTTGCGCCGAATGTGATGGCAAGTTATTAACTAAATGAGTATGTGCTAACAATACCGACACCTGAGAATCTGCCAAGGTAAAAGCCAAGCGTTCTTTAGGATAGGCAGGATCTAAGGGCATATAAGCACCTCCTGCCTTCATAATGGCTAGTAATCCTACTACCATTTCAATAGAACGCTCTACACAGATACCAGCCAGAACATCTGGCTTCACGCCTAGCTGTTGCAAGTAATGTGCTAGCTGATTGGCTCGGTTGTTTAACTCTCGATAGGTTAATTGCCGATTTTCAAAGATAACAGCGATCGCATTTGGCGTTTTCTCTACCTGTACTTCAAACAGTTGATGAACGCACTTATCTTGAGGATAGTCTGTTTTGGTATCATTCCACTCAACCAATAGTTGTTGTACTTCAGATGGGGTTAGTAGTGGCAAATCTGCTATGGGTTGTTGGCCATCCCTAACTACACTTTCCAGTAAAGTCTGGAAGTGTCCCAGCATCCGGGTAATAGTATCTGCATTAAATAAATCCGTGTTGTACTCGCAAGTTGCAGCTAACCCTTGCTCGGAATCTTCCATGTACAATGTCAAATCAAACTTAGATGTCCCGTTGTAACCCTCCTCACAAGTAATAGAGACATCTGAAAGTTGGGGATTTGATATTGGCACATTCTGAAGAACGAACATCACCTGAAATAGGGGATTGTAACTCAAGTCTCTATTTGGCTGTAGTTCTTCTACTAATTTCTCAAAAGGTAAGTCTTGATGAACGTAAGCCTCTAAAGCCGTTGACTTCACCCGCGCTAGCAATTCCTGAAAACTCAGGTCGCCAGAAAGGTCTGTACGCAGCACTAAAACATTGACAAAAAATCCGATTAATGATTCGGTTTCTGCTCTGTTCCGATTAGCGATTGGGGAACCGACTAAAATATCAGTCTGACCTGTGTAACGATACAGCAAGGTTTTAAAAGCTGCAAGCAAGGTCATAAACAGAGTTACTCCCTGCTGACGGCTCAAATTCTTTAGTTCTTTTGTCAGGGTTTGATGAAGAACTAATTTTGCTTGAGCGCCTTTGAAGGTTTGAACTGGCGATGTCTGACGCGAAGAAGCAAAGCTTCGGCGCGGACGGTCAAATGGTAAATTCAATACAGTCAATTCACCACTTAACTTTTGTTTCCAATAGGTAAGTTTTAGTTGAATGCCATCCGTATCCAGCCATTTTCGTTGCCAATTAACAAAATCTCTATACTGAATCGGTAATTCAGCTAGTGGTGAGACTTTGCCTGTGGAGAATGCTTCATATAGGGCAGCTAGTTCTTTAATCAGAATACTGATAGACCAACCATCTGCAATTATATGATGCAAAGTGACTAATAATTGATAATTATTTTCATTTATTTTTAAAATTTTAATCCGTAAAAGGGATTGAGCAGTCAAGTCAAAAGGCTGCTGTGCTAATTCTATGGCCAGTTGTGCTTCTTGGGTGCGATCGCATTCTGATAGCGATCGTAAATCCTCAACTACCAAAGTTAAGGGCACAGCTTGATTAATAACTTGGACGGGTTCTCCATCAACCACTACAAAGCTTGTTCGTAATACTTCGTGTCGTCTAATAATTTCGTTCAGACTATCTTGTAAGGCTGTTAAGTTAATGCAACCTTTGAAGCTAATAACTATAGGAATGTTATATGTAGGCGCATCAGGATTTAGCTGATTGATGAACCACAATCCCTGCTGGGCAAAAGATAAAGGCTGAATGGATGTGTTTTTCTCTTCTTGAGTAAAGGATATTGACGGTAGTGCATCTGTTGTCAGTTGAGCAATCTTAGTGACAAGCTGAAGCGGACTCATCCCTTCAAAGAAGTCTGCAACAGAAACTTCTACTTCTAAATCAACCTCAATCCGATTTTTCAACTCAAATGCTTTTAACGAATCAAGTCCCAGTGTGCTTAATGGTTCTTCAATATTGATGTCCTCCGGTGCGATGGAAAGTACTCCCGCCAGGAGTTCAATCAGATATGTTTCCAAAAGCGGCTGACGCTCTTTTGGCGCTTTCCCCAAAAGTTCAGAACGTTGTAGTCGAGTTTCCTTTGTGGCAATGTCACTAATTTTGAGAACATTGCTGAAAACTACATTCAGTTCACCATGCTGAAACTGAACGCGAGTTGCACTTCGTTGAATTTTACCACTGGAAGTTTTGGGGATACTACCTGGTTTAATTAAAACCACTGCATAAACTTGTACTTCATGCTCCTCAGTAACTGCTTGCCGAATTGCATTAACAACTTCTGCTAAATTTGGCTTGGCACGAAACTCTAATTCTTGTACAACTACCAGCTTTTCTTCTTGGTTAACCTCTACTACAAATGCAGCACCAGCACCAGAACGTAAGGATGGATGACTGCTTTCTGTGGTTGATTCTATATCTTGTGGGTAAAGATTGCGACCGCGAATGATAATTAAATCTTTGGCTCTACCCGTAATAAAAAGCTCACCATTGTTGAAAAAGCCTAAATCTCCTGTTCGTAGAAAAGGCCCTACACCCGTGTCAGATAGATAGGCACGAAAGGTTTCTTCTGTTTCTTGAGAACGATTCCAATAACCTTGTCCTACACTCGGCCCAGATACCCAGATTTCCCCGATTTCGCTAGGCTTACAACTACTCAATGTTTCAGGATTGGCAATTACTACCTCTTGTTCTGGGATGATGCGACCACAACTGACAAAATGGTATACATCCTCATCGGGATCGGATGATTCAACGACTCGATTTGATTCTAATGCAGATTTCTGGACTGTTTTGATAATTGGCGATGTTGCCTTCTCAACACCTGAAACCATCAGAGTTGTTTCAGCCATTCCGTAACAAGGGTAAAATGCCTCTTTACGGAAACCACACTCTGCAAAAGCTTCGGCAAATCGCCATAAAGTATCATGACGAATCGGTTCTGCACCGTTAAAGGCAACACTCCAACTACTCAAGTCAAGAGTTCGTTTTTGTTCAGGAGTAATTTTTTGAGTACATAGCTGATATGCAAAGTTCGGCCCACCACTGGTTGTACCTTTGTATTTAGAGATAGCTTGCAACCAACGATAAGGACGTTGCAGAAAAGAAGTCGGAGGCATCAAGATGCAAGGAAAACCTCCATACAAAGGTTGCAATATCCCACCAATCAGACCCATATCGTGGTACATCGGCAACCACGTTACGAACTTACTCTCTGCTGAATGCCCCATAAATTGGTAAGTTGTATCAGCATTGTGTAGTAGGTTCCGATGACTGATCATTACACCCTTGGGTGTGCCTGTGGAACCAGAGGTGTATTGCAAGAAAGCTAAAGTATCTCCATTGATGGAGGGTTCTTGCCAAGTATCTTCTATGCCAACAGCAAGATTATCGGTAGTCAACCACTGCAAAGACTCTAGTCCAGTCTTTTCTGTCATTAAAGACCGTACCGTAGAGAGGATTTCTGTTGTCGTCAGAGCGATCGCTGCTTGTGCATCTTTTGCAATAGCCCTTATTCTGGGTGTATTGCGCTCATTTCTAGGAGGATAGGCAGTTACAGCTACGACTCCCGCATACAAGCAACCGAAAAAAGCAACTAAAAAATCTAGTCCTGCGGGATAAAGCAATAACGCTCGTTCTCCAGTCAAACCCAATGCTTGTAATTGAGCAGCTATTCTACGCGCTAATCTATCTAATTCTTGATAGGTTAACGTTCCTTGTTCTGCTTCCCCATCTAGCAACAAGGTAAAAGCATCTCGATTCGGTTGGGTAGAGCTTCTCAGGTTCAAGAGTTCAACAACTGTAGAACAGTTGCGAGAATTCTCTAGGAAGCTATGAGAAAATTTATCCATAAATAGCTCAGATGCAACCCTGATAAACTTCCGATCTTTTCTCATTGCGATCGGAGAAAAGTAGTGATTTTAGTTGGATAAATATCTAAGTTGTTGCGATTAACTTTTATTTACCTTTGATTACACTATCGAGAATAAGTTGCTTTAGCAATAGACTAAATATAGACATTTAGTATCAAATAGCCTTTATATATAAGATTTATTTATGTCTGTTTTTTATTGCTCTAGATAGGCAGCAAAATTTAATCATCAGCAAAAATTTATCTAAAGCCATAAATACATAAGTTATACTTAAGCTAGATCAATGGTCTATTTCATCCTATTTAGGGCAATTTAGTCGCAAAAAAAGCTATTTTTGCTCTTTTAATAGTTGTTAATAGATGATTTTAGCTACTAGTTTAATCTCTTAATTATGTATCAAGCAAACATCTGGTTCAAGAATAATTATTGCTTGACAGTTCACTTTAAATGAAAAAAGTTATTAATTAACTTGTGTCTTGCATCACTTCATAATATGATTCAACTAAATTTAGACTTAAATGACAATTTTTGTAAAAAGCGTCATTGCGTCTTCAGGTACAGCAAAGTAGTGTGATTGAGTGCAAGCGGATAAATGAAGTTAGATAAGTTGTTTCAAAGCCTGCTGTTGACAGGTGCAGTTGTTGTTTTTATCAACACTCCTGCGACAGCCAAGGAAGTGCAAGAAGACAAACCTTCAAA
>NZ_JAYGHE010000024.1:0-8346 GCF_034931145.1 Nostoc sp. UHCC 0252
AACATCTCCATCATCGCTACATTCAAAAAGGAAAATATCTATTTTACATCGCTCCTTCAAACTTTTTTTACTGTTTTCTGCTTTCTTGTTACTTATAAACTATAACAGTATGAAGAATACATAAAGCTCAGTATTTATGTATACATTTATCAGCCAATAATGTGAAGAGTATACAAAGATGGTTATTTAAGCATAGACATCTAAGTAAGATATTGAGTATGTAGTTATTTTGAGGCAATTGAGATGTTCTCTATATGTTCAAGCTCGACACTTAAAGAGAATAACCCACAAGCAAGGTATAAAAACATCTTTGCAATCGAAAGTTAACTTTTTTCTAGTTTGAAGCTAGTAGGACTTAGGCGCTGGCAAAAAACCAAATATAAAAGGTGGTTTTTAGAGATTTAAGCTTGGTTTTTTGATACTTGTTCATTGATTTATACTGAACAATTATCTGGAATTGACACTTTGATTAATTTGTATAGTGCTTAAGGCTTAGATAGTTTGAGATAGTTTTAGAACCTACGCATCAACAAATGTAGGGTTAATTCATAAATTGCCCTAAGTTAGATAATTGTTACGTAAAATCCCGTCCTATGGGGGAATCTTCAAGAAATATTACTGTTTCTCAAGAGGAACGAAAACGTCAAGTTTTGGTGAATTTTTGTACCCGAAAACATCACTTACAGCAGTGTAAGAACTGAAGTTACTCAAAAAATCAATTTAGATAGGTAAAATTTATGGCAGATATCATTGGAACCAACGGTAATGATACCCTAGTGGGACAAAACAACGACACCTTAACTGGTGGAGGTGGTAACGATATTTACAATATCGCGGCGGCCGCGATTTCTATTACGGATTTTGGTGGTATAGGTCAAGGAACAAATCCGACAGCAGGAGCCATTGCCGAAGTGGATACCCTAATATTCCAAGGTAATGGCTTGACTGCTCGAAATCTGCTGCTTACCCAGAATGGCAACAATCTGGAAATCACCTTTCAAAATAATTTAAATACTCAAGTCATCCTGCAAAACTTTGCCTTGGAAAACCTGGATAACCTTAGCACCTTTACAGGAGCAACTGTAGACTTGGGCAATATCGTGTTTGATGGTCAAACTAGCACTACAGACAGCTTTGATGTCTTCAATGCCGACTCCACCCAAAGCACTATTTTCAACAAAAATACAGTCACCTTCCTTAATGACCTGAACAATAACGTTAGCGGTTTTGATGACTCAGATGATGTCATCAATGCTCAGGGAGGAGATGACATCATTGATGGCAAAAGTGGCAATGACTTGCTGCGGGGTGGTGCGGGTAATGATACTCTCTACGGAGATGCAGGTGACGATACATTGAGTGATGGTTCAAAAGGCGATAACCTGCTCTCTGGTGGCGATGGCAATGATTCTCTCTCCATCTCTGGCAACTACTCCACTGGCGAATACTCCAGCAACAGTTATGGCATCACTGACTCTCGCTCAACAGGCAATAACACCCTCAACGGAGGTGCGGGTGACGATACGTTGAGTGCTAACGGTTCAAAAGGGAACAACCTCCTCTCTGGTGGCAATGGCAATGATTATCTTGACATCTCTGGCGACTACGCGAGTTACCGTGGTGAATTAGACTCTCGCTCAACAGGCAATAACACCCTCAACGGAGGCGCAGGTAACGATACATTGAGGGCTGGCGGTTCAAAAGGCGATAACCTCCTTTCTGGTGGCGATGGTAATGATTTTCTTATCATCTTTGGCAGCTACGGGGGGTACCGTATTCAATCCGACTCTCGCTCAACAGGCAATAATACCCTCAACGGAGGCGCAGGTGACGATACATTGAGGGTTGGCGGTTCAACAGGCGATAACCTGCTCTCTGGAGGCAATGGCAATGATTATCTTGACATCTCTGGCAGCGACTACAGCTTCCCCTTCGGGAGCGAAGACTATCGCTCAACAGGCAAGAACACCCTCAAGGGAGGTGCAGGTGACGATACATTGAGGGCTGGCGGTTCAACAGGTGATAACCTGCTCTCTGGGGGCAATGGTAATGATTATCTTGACATCTCTGGCAACGACTCGATTATCAATAGTGAGGTATACGACGACACTCGCTCATTTGGCAATAACACCCTCAGAGGAGGTGCAGGTGACGATACATTGAGGGCTAGCGGTTCAACAGGTGATAACCTGCTCTTTGGGGGCAATGGTAATGATTATCTTGACATCTCTGGCAGCGACTCCATTGGCAGCGACTCCATTGGCGGCTTCTCCAGCGATGACTCTCGCTCATTTGGCAAGAACACCCTCAACGGAGGTGCGGGTGACGATACATTGAGGGCTAGCGGTTCAACGGGTGATAACATGCTCTCTGGGGGCGATGGTAATGATTATCTTGACGTTTCTGGCAGCTACTCCAGCACGGACGACTCAAACTACTTCGACTCTCGCTCAACAGGCAATAACACCCTTGATGGTGGCAATGGCAATGATATCCTTACAGGGGGTAATGGTAATGACATCCTGATAGGAGGAAACGGGACTGATACCTTTGGTTTCAATAATTACAATGGGGGTGTTGACACTATTTATGATTTCAATGCTACTAATGAATTGATTCAGGTATCAGCTACTGGTTTTGGTGGCGGTTTATCAATAGGTTCACTTCAGATAAGTCAGTTTACTATCGGAACATCTGCAACCACAAGCAATCAACGATTCATTTATGATGATTCTACAGGTGGACTGTTCTTTGACCAAGATGGCAGTGCGGCTGGGTTTACTCAGGTACAATTTGCTCAACTATCTGCTGGGTTGTCATTAACCAACAACAATTTTGTAGTTGTTTAATCGTGGTTAGGGATTTCCAAGAAATAAATTTAGGAGTTACCCAAAACTACATGATATAGGGGCAATACTTTCGCAGAGTAGCCGCTCTGCGAGAGTACTGCCCCTACCACTGCTCAATCAAATGTGAGGTGCTAAAATAGCATCTCATATCATGTCCGGTTAAATAATTGTCATTGCGAACGAAGTGAAGCAATCCCAAAAGCCTTGCGATTGCTTCCTTCCACTTCGTTGCACTCGCAATGACATATCACAAGTAATTTGCTGAACATGATATCACATTTGATTGAGCAGTGTAATAAAGTTTAATAAAACGGGGCGTTTATGAATCAAGGGATAATTCAGCAACACCTTCTAGATTATTTAGCTGATGTCTGCGTTTGTGATTTTGACAATCTACAGCGATCGCTGTAGGGGTATCTGAAATTGAGGGCAAGGCACAGTATTAATCCCTAATTCATCCCTTTATTATGAAACGCCAAATAGATATAGCGATCGCTACATCTCCATCATCGCTGCATTCAAAAAGGGAAATATCTATTTTACATTGCTCCTTCAAACCTTTTTTACTGTTTTCTGCTTTCTTGTTATTTAGAAACTACAGGAGTATGAAGAATACATAAAGATCAGTATCTGTGTGTACATCTATCAGCAAATAATGTGAAGAGTATGCAAAGATGGTTATTTAACTATAGGCATCTAAGTAAGATAGTGAGTATGTAGTTATTTTGAGGTAATTGAAATGTTCTATGTATTCAAGATATTCAAGCTCGACACCTAGACAGAATAACCCACAAGCAAGGTATAAAAACATCCTTGCAATCGAAAGTTAACTCTTTTCTAGTTTGAAACTAGTAGGACTTAGGCACTGGCAAAAAATCAAATATAAAAGGTGGTTTTTAGGGATTCAAGCTTGATTTTTTGATACTTGTTCATTGATTTCTACTGAACAATTATCTTGGATTGACACTTTGATTAATTTGTATAGTGCTTAAGGCTTAGATAGCAAGAAAATAGTTTTAGGACTTACCCATCAACAAATGTAGGGTCAATTCATCAATTGCCTTGATAAAAAATCAAGGCTTTCATGGCTTTTGACTAAGCTCTAAGTTAGATAATTGTTACGTAGAATCCCATCCTCTGGGTAAATTTTTGAGAAATATTACTTTTCCTCAAAAGTATACGAAAACCTAAAGTTTTGGCGAATTTTTGTGCCCTGAAACCGGACAAGTAGCAGTATAAGAACTGAAGTGAAGTTACTGAAAAAATCAATTTAGGTGGATAAAAGTCATGGCAGATATCATTGGAACCAACGGTAACGATACCCTATTTGCTTATTACGACGACATATTGACTGGTGGAGGTGGTAACGATACTTACTACGCCTACACTTATGACTCCTCTTACTCCTCTTTTACCATTACGGATTTTGGTGGCGTAGGTCAAGGAACAAATCCGACAGCAGAAGCCATTGCTGAAGTGGATACCCTAATATTCCAAAGTAATGGCTTGACTGCTCGAAATCTGCTGCTTACCCAGAATGGCAACAATCTGGAAATCACCTTTCAAAATAATTCCAATACTAAAGTCACCCTGCAAAACTTTGCCCTGGAAAACCTTGATAACCTCAGCACATCTACAGGAGGCACTGTAAACTTAGGCAATATCGTATTTTATGGACAAACTACCACTACAGACAGCTTTGATGTCTTCAATGCCAATTCCACCCAAAGCACGATCTTTAACAAAAATACAGTCACCTTTCTTAACGACCTGAACAATAATGTTAACGGCTTTGACGACTCAGATGATGTCATAAATGGTCAGGGGGGTAATGACTACATCGACGGCAAAAGCGGTAATGACTTACTCAGAGGTGGTGCAGGAAATAATACCCTTGATGGAGGTACTGGTGACGATACTTTGAGTAATAGCGGTTCAACAGGCAATAACCTGCTCTCTGGGGGCGATGGTAATGATTATCTTGACATCTCTGGCAGCTACGGTAATTACCGTGGTGAATTTAACTCTCGCTCAACAGGCAATAACACCCTCAAGGGAGGTGCAGGTGACGATACGTTGAGGGCTGGGGGTTCAACAGGCAATAACCTGCTCTCTGGTGGTGATGGCAATGATTATCTTGACATCTTTGGCAGCTACGGTAATTACCGTGGTGAATCCGACTCTCGCTCAACGGGCAATAACACCCTCAATGGAGGTGCAGGTGACGATACGTTGAGGGCTGGCGGTTCAACAGGCAATAACCTGCTCTCTGGGGGCGATGGTAATGATTATCTTAACATCTCTGGCAGCACCTTTAGCTTCTATTACACTGACTCTCGCTCAACAGGCGATAACACCCTCAACGGAGGTGCAGGTGACGATACATTGAGGGCTAGCGGTTCAACAGGTGATAACCTGCTCTCTGGGGGCGATGGTAATGATTCTCTTGACATCTCTGGCAGCGACTTTAGCCGCAATTACACTGACTCTCGCTCATCAGGCAATAACACCCTCAATGGAGGCGCAGGTGACGATACATTGAGGGCTGGCGGTTCAACAAGTGATAACCTGCTCTCTGGGGGTGATGGCAATGATTATCTTGACGTTTCTGGCAGCTACTCCAGCACGGACGACTCAGACTACTTCGACTCTCGCTCAACAGGCAATAACACCCTTGATGGTGGCAATGGCAATGATATCCTTACAGGGGGCAATGGTAATGATAGCCTAATTGGAGGGGACGGGACTGATACCTTTGCTTTCAATAATTACAATGAAGGCGTTGACACTATTTATGATTTCAATGCTACTAATGAATTGATTCAGGTCTCAGCTACTGGTTTTGGTGGCGGTTTATCAATAGGTTCACTTCAGATAAGTCAGTTTACTATCGGAACATCTGCAACGACAAGCAATCAACGATTCATTTATGATGATTCTACAGGTGGACTGTTCTTTGACCAAGATGGCAGTGCGGCTGGGTTTGCTCAGGTACAATTTGCTCAACTATCAACTGGATTGTCACTAACCAACAACAATTTTGTGGTTGTTTAATCGTGATTTAGTAGAGGCGCGAATTTTCGCGTCTCTATTAAAGTTGATTCCGCGCTTTGAGTTGCAGATATCGCTCAACTACCTGATCGGCAATTTGATTTGCTGGTGCATCTAGTACTAATACACCTTTTTGTTTCAATTGAGCGAATGCGACTTGTCTTTGCATTAATAAATCTAGTGACACTGCACGGGCATAAGCTTCTGTAACATTATCTGTAAAAGTGTGTGCCAAATGGTCAACTTGTGGATCTCGCAGAGTAACGCAAAATGGCAAATAGCGAGGCGCTAACTTGGAGAGTGCAGCCAGGAGTTCAGTAGAGGCGGTGACATCAACTAAGTCGGTAATCACTACTACTAGCGCCCTGCGAGTTTGACGCTGTACAACATTTGTCACCGCCCCCAAATAATCTGATTCAAATAATACTGGTTGAATTGGAGTTAGGCGATCGATTAGCTGATTCAAATGATGTTGACCGCGTTCTGGGGGAATCCACGTATGCATCTGGCGGTCAAATACACCAACACCCACGCGATCGCCTCGATGTAATCCCGCCAATGCTAAGGATAAGGTTGCATTCAAACCCCAGTCAAATCTCTGCAAATTCTGTACCTTTGCGGTCATTAAGCGGCCGCGATCGAGCAAGATTAATAAAGTTTGTTCCTGTTCTGGTTCTAGAACCCTTACCAGTGGCGTTGCATTGCCATAAGCACCAACGCGACGGGCGGTAGCTTTCCAATCAATAAACCGCAAATCGTCACCAGTACGATAGTTTCGCAGTTCGGCAAACTCTGTACCAATACCAGTTTTGCGAGATTGGCGCATTGAGCCTGATGATTGCAATGTTAAACGAATTGTCAGCGATCGCAATCCCACCAAATCAGGATAAACTTTCACTGGCAGACTTTGGGGAATTTGCCAATCATCCCAAGCTAATCCCCAAATTCCCAACTGGCGAACTTGGATATTTCCCCAAGGAAATTCGCCGCGCTGTTTTGGGTTGACAGTGTACGTCAATTCTTGAGTAGTATTACTGGGAATAATCGCCCGGTGTACGGGTGTCGATACACCAAACCCTGTTGGGTAATAATCGCAGACTTCAATTAAGGCGTTGGTATTTGACGATGTTACTTTTAGGATTACCGGATTATCCCGCCCAATGGATAATCGGGATGGTAATTCGCGGGTAATTTGCACGCGAGAACGTCGCACCTGTAAACCGTCTGCAACCATCAATCCGAGAACGATCGCATCAAATAACACAATGATGGCGATCGCTGCTTTAATGTTGAAAAAAAGGTATATGATCGGGGCGATCGCTATACCTAAAACCAGCAACAAATAGACTCGTTTGGAAGGAACCATTTTTTAAAATGAAAACTTAGGAAAAGATTAGCTTAACCTACGTCATCATGGGCAAAGCGATTAAAGAGGAAATCTAAAGCATAGTTACGTAGTTGGTAGTATTGTGGATCTTCCATGATACGGGCGCGATCGCGGGGACGAGAAAAAGGAATTTCCATAACTTCACCAATTTTCGCGTGTGGGCCATTGGTCATCATTACCAATTTATCTGCTAAAAATAGTGCCTCGTCGATATCATGGGTAATCATCAGCACTGTACAACGGTTATCGCCCCAAATTTTGAGCAATTCTTCTTGTAATTCTTCTTTGGTGATGGCATCCAGCGCCCCAAAAGGTTCATCCAAAATTAAAACTTTCGGACGAATCGCCAAAGCACGGGCGATAGAAACCCGTTGTCTCATCCCACCGGACATCTGCATTGGTTTCTTTTCCATTGCATCAGCCAGTCCCACCATTGCTAAATGATCGCGGACGATCGCTCTTTTTTCAGCTTGTGGTTTATTGGGATAAACGGCGTTAACAGCTAAATAGATGTTTTCAAAAGCAGTCCGCCACGGTAGCAAGGCATAGTTTTGGAAGACAACCATCCTGTCTGGGCCTGGTTTGGTGATTGGTTCTCCTTCGAGTAGCACTTGGCCGGAGGTGGGAAAGTTAAAACCGGATACCATATTTAACAGTGTCGATTTGCCACAGCCAGAGTGGCCGATGACACAAATAAACTCGCCTTGTTCGACGTTGAGGTTAACGCCATCGAGTACGGTGAAGGGGCCTTGCTTTGTGGGATAGACTTTGGTAACGTCTTTAATTTCTAGAAAAGGTCTGCGGCTGGTGGTTGCAGGGGAGAATGGTTTTCCTAATGTGGTTGTAGCTGTTGAGTTGCGGTTTTGCATGGTGATTTGGGGATTGGGAAGCTTAATGTACGGGGTGTGTAACTGAATATTCTGACCTCTCTCCAAACCTCTCCCCTAGAAGGGGAGAGGCTTTGAATTTTCCCCCTTCCCTTGTAGGAAAGGGGGTAGGGGGTTAGGTCTTTTGTTGTTTTTTTTACATGAGGTGGGTGAAAAGTCAGACATCATTAAC
>NZ_JAYGHE010000024.1:8534-47179 GCF_034931145.1 Nostoc sp. UHCC 0252
TTAATGGAGTTCAAAGACTCGCGCGTGATTGCTTTACTTCTTCACTCCCTCTTTCTCTCACAATTTTTTTATGACGCTAGTCTCCTTCTTGGTGCATCAAGAACAACTTCCGCAATTGAAAAATCACGTTTAATTTTCAAGTTGTTGAGATAAGCGATCGGATCATCGGCGTTAAAGGGAGTACCATCAAACAGTTTGATCGGTTGGCGAATATAGCTAATATCCAAACCTAATTCTCGTGCGGCGGTGCTAAAAACACGCACTTGACAAACCCGTTCTACAACTTCTACCCAATTTCTGGGGAAGGGAGTATCACCCCAACGCGCCAATTGACTCATAATCCAAATTTGTTCGGTGCGACTGGGGCGGTTGATCGCAGACTCAGAATAAAACTGGTGATGGGCATAGTCACGCAACGGATGGTCTAAGTCACAGGTGAGACTATCTGGATCTTCGAGTTGAATGTATTCTAAATCAGTGCTGACATAATCTCGCCCTGCTAAAATTTGCCGAATTTCTTGGGTATTTTCGGGATTTGCACAATACACGCAAGCTTCTAACAAAGCTTTCGTTAAGGCAATATGGGTATTTGGATAATTTTCTGCCCAATCTTCCCGCACACCAAGAACTTTACCTGGGTGTCCCAGCCAAACTTCTAAGTCGGTAGCGATGGTAAAGCCGACATTTTCCACAGCAGCGCGGTAGTTCCAAGGTTCGCCTACGCAGTAACCATCAATACTTCCAGCTTTTAGGTCGGCTACCATCTGCGCTGGCGGAATGGTTTTCATATCCACATCGCTATCGGGGTCAATTCCACCAGCCGCTAGCCAGTAACGCAGCAGCAGGTTGTGCATTGATGCGGCATGTACTACTCCCATTGTGTGCCTTTGTTCACGGGTGCGAAGCAGGTATCTTTTGAAATCTGATAAGGTTTGCACACCTTCGTCGTAAAAGTGTTTTGCCAGGGTGATGGCGTTACCGTTGCGAGTCATGGTAAGGGCAGTGACAACAGGCAGAGGTTGGTTATTATGTCCTCCCAAAGTTAACCACATCGGCATCCCTGAAGGCATTTGCGCCGCATCTAAATAACCGCCACTGATGCCATCTTCTATACCCCGCCAGCTACTTTCCCGCACAAGGTTAACTTCATCTAAACCATGTTTGAGAAAGAAGCCTTTTTCTTTAGCAACTGCTAAGGGGGCGCAAGCTGTCAGAGGTAAAAAGCCAATTTCTAGGTTAACTTTTTCTAATCCATGACGGGCAACGTCGGCAGTTTTCCGCGCCCGAATTTTCTTGATCCGTTTCTGCTGATTGAGGAAGTAAATCATCTCACTCCGCAAGCTGTAGTAGCTGGGATGTTCTACTACTTCCATCCGCTTCCGGGGTCTGGGAATATCCACTTCTAAAATGTCGCCGATTTTCGATTCGGGGCCGTTAGTTAACATCACGATTCTGTCAGATAACAGTACCGCTTCATCGACATCATGTGTAACCATCACGGCGGTAACTTGATTTTCTTCGCAGATTTGCATGAGTTGTTCTTGCAAATTGCCGCGAGTGAGTGCATCCAATGCACCAAAGGGTTCATCTAATAGTAGCAACTTAGGGCGAATCGCTAAGGCGCGGGCGATCGCAACTCGCTGCTTTTGTCCACCTGATAACATTCCCGGTTGTTTGTCAGCATGGGGACGCAAACCTACCATATTTATATGTTTTTCGATAATGGCGTTGCGTTCATCTGCGGGTGAACCTTTCATTACTGAGTCCACAGCGAGGGCAATATTTTCTCTTACCGTCCGCCAAGGTAACAAGGAATAATTTTGGAAAACCACCATCCTGTCTGGGCCGGGTTTGGTAATTTTTTGTCCTTCTAAGGTGACAATCCCCTCAGTAGGCAAATCCAAACCCGCAATCATATTTAATAGAGTGGATTTGCCGCAACCGGAGTGACCAATAAGAGAAACGAATTCTCCTTTTTTAATTTGGAGGTCGATTCCTTTAAGGGCGATATATTTGCCACCACCAGTTAATTCAAAAACTTTGTCAATTTGATCAACAGCTACGAACATAAGAGTTAAAAGTTAAGAGTGAGGAGTGAGGAGTGAGGAGTTGAAAGTTAAGAGTGAGGAGTGAGGAGTTGGAAGTTAAGAGTTGGAAGTTGATAGTTAAAAGTTGGGAGTTAGAACTTTTTCAATTCCTAACTCCTAACTCCTAACTCCTAACTATTTTTGCTCTGTTGGTAAAATCTTGTTTTGCAGCCAACCCATTGCTTTATCTAGAAGCAACCCAACAACACCGATGTAAACTAGAGCTAAAATTACTTCACTGACGTTGTTATTTTGATATGCATCCCAGATAAAGAAGCCGATTCCAACAATACCGGACATGACGATTTCGGCGGCGATAATCGCTAGCCAAGCTAAACCGATCGCAATTCTCAAACCGGTAAAGATGTAGGGTAATGCCGCAGGAATCAAAATGTTAGTGAAATATTCTTTGCGGCTAAGTTGGAGAACTTTGGCGACGTTGTTGTAATCTTGGGGAATTTGGGTAACGCCAACAGCAGTGTTAATTAAGATGGGCCAAATAGCGGTGATGAAAATTACGAATAAGGCTGCGGGTTCGTTTTGTCGTAAAGCTGCTAAAGAAATTGGAACCCAAGCTAGAGGTGGTACTGTCCGCAGTAGTTGAAAGATGGGGTCTAATGCTTTGGACATGGTTTTATTAACCCCAATCAAAATGCCTAAGCCAATACCAGCGATCGCAGCTAGGGTATAACTGATAGCAACCCGTTGCAGGCTGGCGAGAATCTGCCAAAATAGACCTTTGTCAATGCCACCTCGGTCATAAAATGGCCAGAAAATGAGAACCCAAGTATCTTGAATAACTTGTATTGGCCCTGGTAATGTTGCGCCGGGAGTCCAAGCGAATAATTGCCAGAGAATCAGGAAGATTGCGATCGCGATCGTTGGTGGTATCAGGTCAGGAAATTGCTTTTTTAAGCTGGATATAAAGCCATTATTCAATCTAGGACTTGCAGGGCGTTTTTGGGCGAGTGTCATGATGTTGTATTCTCCGCAAATTTTATTTTTTATTTGTCCTAGACGCGATGAATCGCGTCTCTACAAGAGTGTAATCGTGTCTCTAAATACTGACTTTTTTGATTTTCAAACTCTTCAAATATTCTTCTGGCTTTTCGGGGTCAAATTTGATGCCATCAAAAAACTCTTCTACACCACGGGATGTATTTGTAGGAATATCAGCAGCAGCAATCCCAGCTTCTTTGGCAGCTTCTCTCCAGATATCTTCGCGGTTAACTCTGTTAATAAGTTCCTTAGCCTTAGCAGCATTATTGGTAATGTAATCTTTTGGTAAGAATCCCCAGCGAACGTTTTCAACTATGAACCATAAATCGTGACTCTTATATGGATAAGAAACATTACCTTTTTCATCTTTCCAGTAAAAAGCAGCCATTGATTTATCGTCAATTTTGCGACCATCACCCATGTCATACTTACCTTGGTATGGCTCAGTCAGAATTTCCGGTGAAGAAAGGTTGAAATAATTTCGTCCAGCCAAAATCTGAGCCGCTTCTTTGCGGTTGTCAAAATTATCTAACCATTGCTGCGCTTCCATAATTCCTTTTAAAATTGCTTTGGTAGCCTTGGGATTTTTATCAACCCAATCGCCTCTCATGGCAAGATATTCTTCAGGATGATCCTTCCAAATTTCTGCGGTTAATGCTGCTACATAGCCAATTTTTTCTTGAACAAGGCGATAAGGCCAGGGGTCGCCTGTACTAAAGGCATCCATTGTTCCTGTTTTCATGTTGGCGACAGTTTGCGCCGCAGGTACTGTGAGCAGTTTGACATCTGCATCTGGATCTAAGCCGCCTGCTGCTAACCAATAGCGAATCCACAAATCTTGGTTGACGTGGGGAAAGGTAAATGCGGCGGTGAAGGGTGTTGAAGATTTTAATTCCTTAACCAAAGACTTAGCGCTGGCGAGTTGTAGATTAATACCTTTGCCTTCATGCTTGTTTGCGATCGCAATTCCATTTCCATGTGTATTTAATTGACATAAAACATACATGGGAATTTTTTGATTGCCTTTGGTTATTAAACCTTCTGCAATTAAATGTGGCATTGGCATCTGCCATTGACCGCCATCTATACCACCACCCGCAGAACCAATTTCTACGTTGTCTCTAGCTGAACCCCAAGAAGCTTGTTTGGAAAGGTCAACATTAGTCATCCCATACTTTGCAAAAAAGCCTTTTTCTTTAGCAATAATTAAAGGAGCCGCTTCTACAATCGGGATATATCCTAACTTAACTGTAGTAGTTTCTGGTTTTTGTTCGGGACTAATATTAGCGACCGTTTGAGCAGTTGGTTGTGCTTGAGTGCTTCCACCAGTCAGGCTGTCAGGCGGATTACCCAAGCAGCCTTTGAGCAATACAGCACCCGCAGATGCTCCGGCTGTAAAAATGAATTTGCGACGGGAAACTTGATTAAAAAATTCTGTCATAATATCTCCTTTGAAAGTAAATTTTATTTTTTATAGCTATGACAATTTAGGCAAAAAACGTTATGTTTATCGCGTTACTAATGTTTGTCAAGCTATTTTTGGCAAAGTAACCGCAGCCATTCCATTAATGACGCGGCTACCTATATAAAAACTCGGTTAATTTATTGGCTCTGTTCTGGTGTGATGCAGAGGTGTCATTTACCTTGTTGAAATCAGTTTACAGCCTTTAATATCAAATTGGTTAACTCGGAGTCTCGAATTATTAAACAAATATTAGATTGGATGTATAAGTAAAAGTTTATCTATTTTCCTTAGCTATAGGAATAATTTTAAATATATAAATTTTTATTTATGGAGACCATTATGTTTGCATTATGCTTTTCTGCGTTTGCTTATTTTTTAAATCAATTTCAGTCGATATTTGTTACATATAAGTTTTTATTTATAATTACTATAATATTGAAATTATGATTTAGTACCACACAGTTGCCCTAGCAACGTATTTATAGCAATCCTAAATGAGTCGTGATATAGATAAGGAAACAAACCGCAAAGAACGCCAAGAACGCAAAGGGAAGAAAGAAGAAAAAGATATATAATTTTCACAAATGATTTAGGACTGCTATATATAGCGGTTCCCATTCAGATGCGGTACAAAATTATATCGCAAGGTGTAGGGGCACAGCAGTGCTCATTGGTGTCAACTTAAGCTCAAATGCTTATTCCACAGGCGTTTTACCCCCCTTAATCCCCCCTTGTCAAGGGGGGAAAAAAGAAATCTAGTTCCCTCCCCTTTATAAGGGGAGGGTTAGGGTGGGGTGACGCGGATAGTGATGGGAAGCCAGAGGACTGAACATCACGTTTTGACAAGGGTTTCACGTTAAGTTGACACGTATGAGCAGTGCTGTGCCCTTAAGATCATCCGCACCTCACCAAGCCGCAATCGTCTGTATATGTTTCAAGATTTTAAGCAAGCGGAAGAGGTATTGTTTTTTAGACAAGTTTTTTAATATACGGAATGACTCAAGTACGGTTACACTACCGACAGATTAATTACTGTTGGTGGAATACCGAGCGATGTATAAAAATGTTAAAAGATTTACCGTTATTTTGTTGCTGGTTTTTCTGTTGATTGTCTCTATCAACTTTGCGGCAATTGCTCAAGATAGTTCAGAAGGCCCTGCTGTAAATTTTGCATCGCGTCAAATATGTTCAGTGCCTCCTAGCCTGAGAACTCAACAAGTTATTGCCGACAATGGACGCAACCAAGTTAAAATGGGCGATCGCATCAGGGTAAGAGTTGAAGGATTATCAGCAGCTATTAGAGGTACAACGACTAATGCCAGCAATGTATTTGATCCTCGGCAATTAGTATTGTACCTCGATGGCTATGAACTAGAGGATGTCCACGGAGAACCAGTAATTGTAATGGTTCCGGGTAAAGATCAACAGAAAATTGTTGATGATAATTGGTTAGCCTTTCGACTTGAACGTACCGATTCGTCCGAAGCTGCATGGAATGCCCTGCTTGGCAGAGGAAATAGATATAGTATTAACGTGATACCAGGGGTAGGCTGTCCCAGAAAACTGGCGATTCCGGTGAGCGATCCTTTATCACCTCCTCAATTAGAAATAGTTCTGTTTTCGTGGCGATTTTGGCTGTGTCTGTTTCTACTGATAGCTATTGTATTAATATTTATTAGGTATTGCCGCAGTACTCTTCGTAGCCCTGGAATAGAAGGGGTTTACTCTCAAAAAGAGGTGATTAGTGGTCAGGAACTGTTGATACCAGAAAAGGCTGATATTAAGAATAAAAATCGGGAAAGCCGAATTGCTCAATTTTTCCTTGGTAGAAAAAAACTAAACAGAAACCCCTTCAGTTTATCGATATCTCAACTTGCTTTTTGGACATTTCTAATTTTTGGCGCTTATCTGATTATCTACGGCATAACAGGAGATTATACGAATGTTTTGACAGAACAATCACTAATATTATTAGGAATCAATTCTATAACTGCCTTTGGTAGTTCCTTAGTTGATGGGCATGGTAATGAAAGGAAGAGAAAAGGCAGTCAACGCATTTCCGAGGGATTTTTCTACGATATATTATCTGATATTAATGGAGTCAACTTTCATCGGTTCCAAACATTTATTTGGACAGTTGCGATCGGACTATTCTTTGTTTGGGAGGTAATTAAAAATCTGGCAATGCCGGAATTTGATGAAACACTTCTGACACTACAAGGAATTAGTGCCGCCACATATCTAGGGCTTAGAGGGCAGGAACATCACGGGATGACAACAAGGGTAGAATCTACTACATCCCAGGAAGATAGCGTATATGAACAACCACTTCCAACAGAAGAAGAGAATCCACCGGAAAGCCATTGATGAATCTATTCCATTCATAAAATCACGAAAAATATCACATAAGCGCCTAACGCACTGCTACATAAAACGGTGCGTTAGGCTAAAGCCGTAACACACCCTACTTTTGTAATGATTCTACAGCCTACAAATCTTTCCGGGGAATCTCTTCGTGAAACTCTATCATCAATTGCATGGTTTCCACAGCTAAATCACGTAAGTCCCGATTTAAAAATACAACACCTTGAGAACCAAACCAACGGTCAAAAATTGCAACATATTTGGGGTTATCGTTGACAAATCCTTGCATAAACTTGACGAGAGAATAGTTCACTGAATCGAGGAATTTAGAGTTATTCTCAGGAACCATGCAAGCAATTCCTTCTCGTGAATAGGGGCGAGGAGGTGCGATCGCAAAACTATCTTGATTTTTTGCTGTTTGTAGCCATCCCTCTATAATAATGCTATCGGATGCAAAAGCGTCAATTTTACCTTGTTCTATAGCAGCAAATCCTTCTGCTCTAGTCTTAAAATATACAAGTTTGGCTTGGGGTTGGATCTCCTTGATAGCTTGTTCGTTGGTAGTTCCAGCCAGTACACCCACACGCTTGTTAATGAGAGATTGAGGGGAACCTAAATTGCTGTCCTTCTTAATTAAAATTTGAGTACCTGTTACACCATAGCTGATTGAAAAATCAACCTTTTTATCTCGCTCCCAAGTAAAGCTACTAGCATCACAGACAATATCCACTTGTCGGTTAATTATCTTAGGAATTCTTTCTGCTGGGCTAACTGCAACTAATTTAATTTGAATTTTTTTGCCTAATTCTTTCTCTAATTGCTTCTGGATCAAACTCAGCATATCTACAGAATAACCAATCAATTTTCCTTGATTGTCAGCATAAGCAAAGGGTAAAGCATCTCTACTTGTACCAGCTGTTAATACTCCTGTCCGTGCTACTTTTTGCATCACAGTCTCTGCCCCTGCAACACCAGGTACGAATGCTGGTAATATCAAACTGAATATCACAGGCGCAATACTTCTATATACCTTCGACTTAGTAAAAGCAGGTAAACACGAAAAATTTATTTTACTATTAACAAACATATTCAAGTCTTTAGGTACACAATCAAAGTAAAAAAATTATCTCCGTCAATTAGCAATTAAGCAGTTATAGAAATGATTCTTCACAATCTTAAAACAGAAATAATATAACCTTGGCTACTTTCATTATTTTTTCGATTGTTCTGAATAAACAGCAACCATCACCCGCACTGCTGTGCCCCTACCTGTGTATTTCATTACCTGAAAAACGCTGTATAACTACTACTCTTAATTGGGTAGAACCCGTATGGACTATGGTTTTAAGTCACTTTTGGAGATTTTATAATATAAGTAAGACTTAAAAATTAGCCTTCAATTATATGAAAATCCTCTCATCAGAGCTAGTCCATCTGGGATTTGGGAAATATGTGCGTTCTGACCAAGTAACGGCAGTTATACCAATAGAAGAAGAACGAGGCCCTGGCCGACGGACTTTTGTTCACATTCAAGGGCAAAACGATCCAATTATCGCCTCTCGCGCTGAAGATACCATCGTGCGTGATTTAGTACAAGAGCCACGCGAAGTTACCCAAGCGCGTCAGCAGCAGGAAATTCTTCAAGATTTATTGGTAAATCTAGGTAATGTTAATTCGACTGTGCGGAGAATTAGCCGTGATGAAGGCACTTTGGATCTTGATTTGTTAGAGCGACGACTTAAGCAAGTTCTTGAAAATTAATTGCAGAAGTCAGCAAACTAAAGACGGAGAACGATATTGCTGAATACAATTACAGACCACGTTTCAGAGACGCAAACAAGGCCAGCAAGGTTGTGGATACCTGAACGGGTAATGTTTACACCTGCTGCCCTAGATGAGGTTTGGGGGCAGCAAATTCTTGCACGTGTGCAGTCACTCAACTTACCAATTGAAGAATTATCACAGAATCGTCTGAAGGGGCTGCGCGGTGAGTCTGAGCGGGATACTTACAACATCGCCAAGCGTACCTTAGCTGTGGTTACTGCACCACCGAGTTCTTTTAAACTTAGTCCCATCCCACCTTCTGCGGATTGGCAGTTTCACCTTGCTGAAGGTTGTCCCGCTCATTGCCAATACTGCTACCTAGCTGGTAGCTTATCAGGGCCACCTGTCATTCGCGTTTTTGCTAACTTACCGCAGATATTAGAGAATTTAGCTAACTACGAACAACAGGGTAAAAACACGAGTTTTGAAGTTAGCTGTTACACAGACCCTTTGGGTATTGAGCATCTAACTGGAAGCCTCGCTGAATGTATCCGTTACTTTGGCACTCGTAGTAATGCACATTTACGTTGGGTATCGAAGTTTGATGCTGTGGATGGATTATTAAACTTACCACACAATGGGCATACCCGTTGTCGGATCAGTGTTAATGCAGCACCGATTTCTGGCAGGTTTGAAGGTGGTACAGCATCGGTAACATCCAGATTGAATGCATTGCGACGGTTAGCGCTACCATTAGAGCGTGGCGGGGGCGGTTATCCTGTAGGCTTGGTAATCGCGCCAATTATGCCGATAGATGATTGGGAGATGCACTATAGTTCTTTGTTCGATCAAATCAGCAAGGCACTGGATTTTGACTGTAGTTTAACCTTTGAGTTAATCTCGCATCGGTTTACACCAGGGTCAAAAGAAGTTTTACAAACTTGGTATCCGCAATCAAAATTAGAGATGGATGAGGCAAAACGCAGTGTCAAGCGAAATAAGTTTGGTGGGACGAAGTACGTTTACGATAAGGATACAATGAAAGCGTTGCGTTGCTTTTTTGAGAGTGAGATTAGTAGGCGCTTTCCCAAAGCTGAAATTCTTTATTGGACTTAAGTAGATCACTTCGCTCAAAAACAGTTTGAGCAAATTTTAGCAAATTAATTATTGGGCAAGATTGGGCAAGAGAGCGATCGCATCCTCCCCTGCCCCCTATCCCCTACCTCCTACCTCCTGCCCCCTGCCCCCTGCCCCCTGCCCCCTAAATGATAAGTCTTTAGCCAGACACGATATAATTTCTTTTTTGCAGGACAAAGGCGGATTCATGTTCCAAGATATCACTGCTCAGATTGCTTATTCTTCCTCATTCCCATATTTAGCCACAGCCTTAAGTGTTACTAGCATAGCGGGAACAATTGGGTGGCGCTGGTGGAAACAAAAGAATACATATAAATCGCTACAATCACTCCCTTCTCCTCCCAAACACTGGCTATTAGGAAATATTCCTCAAATATTAGCAGCAGTAAAACAAAAGAAATTTTTCAAATTATTATTTGATTGGAGTCAAGAGCTAGGGCCAATGTATGTTCTGTGGAATGGCAGCTATCCAGTTGTTGTTTTAAGTAAACCAAAAGTTATCGAAGATACAATTATCAATGGAATGAGAGATGGTAGCTTAATAAGGACTAAGCGATTGCGTCAAGCTTGGAACGATATAAATGGTTCTATTATGATAGGAGAAACCGCGACTGAGTGGCAGTGGCGACGCAAAGCTTGGAACCCAGAATTCAGTTCTAGCAATCTCTCAAAATATGTAGAATTTATTAGCCAAGCCTGCGAACAAGTAATTGAGACACTTAAAGAAGCAGAGCCATCAAAAGAAGTTCAGGTAGATCCTCTGTTTGTAGAACTAACAATGAGGGTAATTTCTTGTCTAGTACTAGGCATTCCTGTGGATAAAAACAGTACTAGTCCTGAAGGGCCACCTTTGGAAGTTGTCAAAGTGTATGAAGCGATGTCTATTGTCGGCTATCGGTTCCTACGACAAGCTACTGGTGAGAAGATGTGGATGAAATATTTACCAACTAAAAACTCACGAGATTATTGGACAGCAAGGCAATATTTCAAAGAATTTCTAACTCCCCGTGTAGACTTAGCTTTACGGATAAGAGAACAAAATAATACCGATTTACCACAGGTAAGTCCTTTGTTCCGAGAGTCAATGTTAATCAAAATTGCTGCCAAAGAACTAAAATACGATCGCAAAACATTAATAGCAGAATCTGTTGAACTCTTAATAGCTGGTACTGACACAACAGCCCATACTTTATCTTTTGCAGTAGGAGAGTTGAGCTTAAATCAAAGGGTTTTTCAACAAGCACGGGATACCGTTGACCAAGCTTGGAAAAGCCAAGGCACTATTAATGCAGAAAACCTTAAAGAATTGGGTTATATTCGCGCAATTATCAAGGAGACACTGCGCCTTTATTCAGTCGCTTCCGGCTCGACTTCATTGCAGACTCAACGCGACACTGTAATTGAGGGGAAAGTGATTCCTCGCGGTACAGGAGTATCTTGGTCAATGCTTGCTGCTGGAAGAGATCCAGAAATCTATGCTAATCCCGATGAATTTCTGCCGGAACGTTGGTTAGACAAGAGTAAGGATAGTTTATTGCCAATGATAGACTTTGGCTCAGGGCCTCATCGTTGCTTGGGAGAGCATTTATCAATGCTGGAAGCAAGTATGATGCTAGCATTATTGATTTACAATTTTGACTGGGAGTTAGTTAACGGTCGTTCTTCTTTGGAAGAGTTACAGCAAAATCTGTTAATTTATCCGTCCGATAAAATGCCAGTGCGCTTTCGGTTGAGAAAGTGGGATTGAAGGAAGCAGAATAAATTCTGAAAAAACTGAATTAGTTATTATTTTGACAAACATTACATTAGTTAGTTGTTGAATTTACTGTGTATAAAACAGAATTTATCAGTCAGGATGAGGGTTATAAATTCATCCGACTGACAGCTAAGTAATCATTAAGTAATATTACTTATAATCCTCATAAGTTCTTCACATTTATGCTTTATTTTCAAGTATATAAATAGATAAACTAGCTAGACAAATCTGAATTCATTGAAGAAGAATCCCGAATCAATCTTCTGGTGGCGGGTTTGAATCTCATAGCTATCCAGAATTTATTACTGAAACTTTAGGAAAATATAATGTTAGCAGAAACATTTAACCAAGTAGCGTCAAAACCTAGAATTGATACTAAATATAGTAGTTTTTCTTACCAATCACCTACTACAGTTCCAATTGACAAAATCCAATTACCCCTCAAGCAACCACGTCGTTACTTTGACCCAAACAAGCTTACTCAACTGATACAGTCAATTAAACAACACGGCATCTTAGAGCCTGTGCTAGTTCGTCCACTGGATAATGGAGAATATGAGTTGGTCGCTGGTGAGCGACGCATAAGAGCCGCTCACGTTGTTGGGTTAGTTGAAGTACCTATCGTCTTGCGTGAGTTAGATGATAAACAAGCCTTGCAAGTTGCACTCATGGAAAACTTACAAAGAGAAGACCTGAATCCAGTTGAAGAAACTGAGGCAGTTCTAGATATACTTGCGCTATCTCTGGAAATAGAGACAAATGAAGTTGTTTCCCTCTTACACCGTTCTTTCAACGCCAAACAAAGAGGTCAACAACTGAATCAAAATGATCTGATTAAATTAGAGCAGATTGAATCAATTTTATCAGAAATAGGAAAGTTCAATGCCGCCAGTTTTCGCTCTAGCCGCCTTCCTCTACTAAATCTTCCCAGTGATATCCTGTCAGTTCTGCGCCAGGGTGAGATTGAATATACTAAAGCTCAAGCCATTGCACGAGTGAAGCCAGAGGAACTACGCTCTGAACTGCTCAAGATAGCAATTGCTGAAAACTTATCTTTGAGCGAAATCAAAACTAGGGTTAAGAATCTTCAATCGGAATTACAAACTAATCCGAAAAAGATTGTAACTGAGCGGTTTAGTACACTGACCAAGCTTTTACACAAAAAAAGTTCTTTAATTCATACTGAAAATTCTGAGAAAATCACTAAGCTTTTAGATGAATTAGAGAAAGTAATAATCGAAAGTTAACATTTGGTTTTAGGGGCGTACAGATGTACGTCCTTAAAACTAATTTGGGATAGTTGATTTCTTGGAAATCCCTTGTGTGGCGACTTCCTGTAGCAATGCTAATTTTCATATAAAGCCGTGGAAAATTGAACTCGTTCAACAAACACTTGTTTTTATGAAGAGTTGTAAAAAATGCTTGATTTATCTCCCAATAAACCCAGAAAATCAATGATTATAATATCAGTGTTCCTAGCTGTTAAAAAGCGTTCAATAAAGTTTGTATAGCTTGTATTTATAGTTGCTACTGTACAAATAAATCTTCGAAATTTTAGCCTGATTAAGTATTCTAAAATCCGCTCCTCTTGATTTTGCAATTTCAAATTCAGAGGCAAATATGAACATCGGAAATATTTAACCAAATCTTTAAATATCTGCAAACCTATTTGTGGAGAATATTTCTAATTCAATCATTGATTTCAAAGTATTCTTTTATATGCTTTTTATAAAAGGCAAATCTGCATTTTATAAAGCTATTGACTCTCAAAAGGCTTAGAGTTCTCTCACTGAATATCGCAATATCAAATAATACCTTTGATGATTTTTCTAAAATTCAGACCCATAACTAAATTTTGTCTTGGAGGTTAGAAAATGCCAGCAGTGATTTCTGAGCAACATATAGGTGAGAGGCTTTTGCAGACCTTGGATGCAAACCTTTCAGAAAAAGAATTACAAAACTTATTGACCGCAATGGAAATTGTGGAACCACCAGTAGCAAAGCAGTTTTGGCAATCTGCACAGACAAATCCTGGTATCTACATTATCCTTACAGGTAAAGTCCGGCTGTTGGATAGCTCTGAGAATTTCATCACTACCTTTGATGCATGGTCTGTTTTCGGTGAATTAACTTTGTTTCCCGAAGCTAACTTTAGTCCCTATGTAGTCAGAGCTTCGATAAACTTAAAACTTGGCTATTTTAGGCAAGATGTACTGCAAAGTTTGATAGACAAGTATCCTAACATTGGCGATCGCCTTTTCGCCCGTGCAGAACTTTGGGATTTATTGATGTTATGTCGCCAAACCTCACAATTACCGGGTCACACATCACAAGTTTCGGGGATGCTCAAAGCTTTATCACTCTTTGAACGGCATCAGCTAGAAACTGGTTCTATAAGTCCACAAATATCTCAAAATTCCCTGTTGTGGATATTGTACAGAGGCCAACTGCAACATTCTCAAGAGCATTTTTTGACACCAGGGACTATCTCTGCACAACCAAAACAAGGCGATTGGCAAGTAGCACAACCAACAATTGCTTACATCCTGAAAGACTCACATTTGCAAATAGCACTAGAATACTTCCCGGAATTAGCGGAATGGGGATTAGGAACTAGCAACTCGGTATTGCGGACTAGGGAAAAAACTTCTCAATCTCCAAAATCCAAAATTATTCCTTTTCCTCAACGCAAAAAGCAGTCAGAACAACAACCTAAAAAGTCACATTTTTACTTTCCTAGTCCGAAGGTGCAAGTAGGGCATTGGTGGAGACGCATCACCAAGAGTTATCCTTTTTATGCTCAACAAAGCGCTGCTGATTGCGGCTGTGCTTGTTTGGTAATGATTGGAAACTATTGGGGCAAGCGTTTTAGTATCAATCGTCTGCGTGATATGACCAATGTCAGCCGTAGTGGTGCGTCTCTGAAAGCGATCGCAGCAGCAGCAGAAAATCTAGGTTTTGCTACCCGTCCGGTGAAAGCGACTCTTGATAAATTAGCAGAACAACCTTTACCGGCAATTGCCCACTGGGAAGGTAAACACTTTATCGTTGTCTATGAAATTACCAAAAAGCGAGTCATTGTATGTAACCCTGCTGTTGGGCAATGCAGTCTGACAAAAGCTGAATTTCAAGAAGGTTGGAGTGGTTATGCGTTATTACTGCAACCGACAGCGTTATTAAAAAGTACTAAAAACGAAAGTACAAATTTCTGGAAATTTTTTGAGTTAATCAAACCTCATTATCGGACACTGCTAGAAATCTTCGCCGCTTCGGTATTAATCCAATTATTTGGATTGGTAACGCCTGTATTCACTCAATTATTGCTCGATAGAGTTCTTGTACAACGTAGTTTAACAACCTTAAACGCCGTTGGCTTGGGGATGATTATTTTTGGGTTGTTTGGTGTCGCTGTCAACGCTGTACGGCAATATCTGCTATTTCATACAGCTAACCGTATTAGTGTCTCCCTACTAGTAGGTTTTATCAAACATACCTTCCGTTTGCCGCTTTCTTATTTTGAGTCGCGTTTTGTTGGGGATATAGTCTCACGCATCCAAGAAAACCAGAAAATTCAGCGCTTCCTCACCGGTCAGACACTCTCGATTGTGCTGGATATGCTGACATTGGTGGTTTATTTTGCCTTGATGTTCTCCTATAGCTGGCGGATGGCATTATTTGTACTATTTATTATCCCGCCATTTTTTATCTTGGCACTAGCTAGCACAAGTATTTTGCGCCGCATTTCCAGAGAAACTTTTGATGCAGCTAATAAAGAACAAAGCTATCTGATAGAATCCCTCACCGGAATTCGTACCGTCCGCTCATTATCAATTGAACAGACTGTGCGCTGGCGTTGGGAAGAATTGCTGAATAATTTGGTCAAAAAAGCCTTTAATGCCCAGATAATCGGTAATCACCTGCAAATTGCCAGTGGTATTATCCAAACCTTTGTAAATACTGCATTGTTATGGTTTGGAGCAATTCAGGTAATTAATGGCGAACTCACTATTGGACAATTAATTGCTTTCAATATGTTGGTAGGTAACGTATTGAGTCCTTTCCAACGCCTATCTACCTTGTGGAATGAATTGCAGGAAATCGTGATTTCTACCGAACGCATCAATGATGTGTTGGAGGCCGAACCCGAAGAAGACTTAGAAACTAAACCCCGCAAGTCCTTGGGTAAACTGCGCGGTAGCATTAGCTTTCAAAATGTCACCTTTCGTTATCACTCAGAAAGTCAGACTAATGTCTTAGAAAATCTGAATTTTGAAATCCAACCAAAACAGATGGTAGCACTAGTGGGGCGGAGTGGTTCTGGAAAAACAACCCTTAGTAAATTGATTTTGGGTTTATATCCTCCGACAGATGGCAAGGTCATGATTGATGGTGAGGATATTACTGGTATATCGTTGCGATCGCTCCGTTCTCAAATCGGCGTTGTCGATCAAGATACCTTTCTCTTTGGTGGGACTATTCGAGAAAACATTGCGATCGCTCATCCCAATGCCTCTTTAGAAGAAATTATCCAAGCCGCCATCTATGCGGGAGCCGATGATTTTATTCAAAAACTACCACTGGGTTACGAATCGGAAATTGGTGAAGGCGGCGGTATGCTCTCTGGCGGACAAAGGCAACGTCTAGCGATCGCTCGGGCTTTACTCGGAAACCCTCGGTTATTACTCTTTGATGAAGCCACCAGTCACCTAGATTCCGAATCAGAACGAATTATTCAAAACAACCTGAAAACAATTCTCCAAGGGCGCACAAGTCTAATTATTGCTCATCGCCTCTCTACAGTCCGCAACGCAGACTTAATCTTGGTTTTAGATCGAGGCGTTTTAGTAGAAAGCGGTACTCACGACGACTTAATCGCTAAAAAAGGTCATTATTACTACCTCAATCAACAACAACTGGCTCAAGTTAGTTGATCGGGCATTGATCCAGATCACTTTTATCAGAAATAAAACCATGCCAAATTCCAATAGATCATCCCCACTTCCTCAAAATGAACGGGATGAGTATCAAAGTTACATGCAGCAACAAGAATCTGTCGAGTTTAGCGATCGAACAGAGGCAGAAAGTACAAGTCAAGACTTACACTATGCTACCGAAGGACTGCTCAATGCCTTACCTCAACTTTGGACTCGTAGTTTGTTGTATGTACTCATAGCCTTTACTGGTTTGTTAGTACCTTGGGCAACTCTCGCAAAAGTAGATGAAACTGGTAGCGCCAGAGGGCGGATAGAACCTAAAGATGCAACTCTAAAATTAGATGCTCAAGCTGGTGGGAGTGTCAAAGCAGTTATGGTCAAAGAGGGAGATACAGTTAGAGCCGGACAGGTTTTAGTAGAACTAGAGTCCGATCTCTTGGAAACGGAACTGCAACAGACTCAGAGCAAATTACAAGGGCTACAAAATCGCCAGTCGCAGTTGGAATTACTTCAAAATCAACTTTTGATGTCAACTAGCCTTTTGGAACAACAAAATAAATCCCAAGAATTAGAAAAAATGGCTCAAGTTAATCAGGCCCAGCAAAACCTTGATGCCAAACTCAGTAGTAATAATCTTCAAAAGTTAGAAAAACAAGCATTGGTGCAACAAGCACAGCAGCAGATTTACACTACTCGCAACGATCGGCTAGCGGCTCAAGCTCGTTTGAATATAGATTCTAAGCAAGTTGAACGCTTTAGCAAACTTGTTCACGATGGTGCAGTTTCTGCTACTCAAGTCGATGAACTCAAAAAAGAAGAACAAGAAAGTAAACGACTCTATAACAAGGCTGAATCAGATATTAAACAAGCACAATTGCAGTTAGCAGAAGAGTTAAATCGTTATCAAGTAACTATCAATACGTTGGAGTCTGATATTAAACAAGCAAAACTTCGGCTGCAAGAGGAACAAAGTAGTTATAAAAGTGCGATCCAAGCCGGAAAACTGGCTGTTATGAAAAATCAGGAACAGCTAAAAGACCTCCAGACACAAATTACAGCAACACAATCAGAAATTGCTCAGACTAAAAGCCAGATTACATCTATAAGAGTGCAGATGCAGCAACGAGTGGTGCGATCGCCTATTAATGGAGTGATTTTTGAATTACCCACCACTAAACCCGGAGCAGTAGTACAACTCGGTCAAAGGATTGCCCAAATCGCTCCCCAAAATACAGACTTTGTACTCAAAGCTAATATGCCTAATCAAGATAGTGGTTTCTTGAAGGTAGGAATGCCCGTTAAGGTCAAGTTTGATGCTTATCCTTTCCAAGAGTATGGCATTGTGCAAGGAAAAGTTACCTGGATTTCTCCTGACTCAAAAGTTAGCCAATCACCCCAAGGGAACATCGAAACATATCAGTTAGAAATCGCTTTAAATCATCAGTATGTCCAAAATGGCAACAAACGTATTCCATTAGGTGCCGGTCAGACAGCAAATGCTGAAGTCATCATTCGCCAACGCCGCATCATTGACTTTGTTTTAGATCCATTCAAAAAGCTACAAAAAAATGGCTTAGAGATTTAGTTCGGATGAGGAAATAAGCCATACCCAAGGCTATTAATTATTGGAGAGTATTATGTCTAGTTTAACTATTTCCAATTCAGATATTATTCACAGCCTTAAACTTTCTTGTCAGATCCCTGATGTAGTGGAGGCCATAGTATCTCAAAAGATTATTGCCGAAGCCGCTCAAAAGGCAAGAATTATAGTCACACCGGAAGAACTACAGCAAGAAGGAGATAACTTACGGTTCGCTAACAAGCTTGTCAAAGCTAAAGAAACCTGGACATGGCTAGAAAAACACTATTTGTCTTTAAATGAGTTTGAGGAATTAGCCTATACAAAGATCCTTTCTCGGAAGTTAGCAAATCATTTATTTTACCCTCAAGTCGAAAAGCACTTTTATGAACACCAGCTAGATTATATTGCCGCCGTGACTTACGAAGTTGTCCTCGACGATCGCGACTTGGCTTTAGAACTTTTTTGTGCGCTAGAAGAAGGCGAAATCAATTTTCCCGAAATCGCTCGTTTATATATCCCAGATCCAAAACTACGTCGTGTTTATGGATATCGGGGACTCCAATACCGCAAAGATTTTCGTCCAGAGATTGCAGCAGATGTATTTGCTGCTGCACCGCCAAAGGCTCTCAAACCGATTACGACTCCTTTGGGGGTGCATTTAATTTGGGTGGAAGAAATCATTCAACCCCAACTAGATGAACAGTTATGCCAAAAAATCATCACAGAATCATTTTCTGATTGGTTAAAGCGTCAAATCAACGCTATGAAAATAGTTACTCACATAGATTCAGATGCGAATATGCGATCGATAGATATGTTATTCAACAATCCCAAATAATTGATGAAATTTCAAATATTTTTTAGCTAACTATCTATCTCTGATTTCGGATAGCTTCTTCTAAGCTTCAACTTTTTATAGATATAAAATAAATAGTTCCTTGTTTTATAGCATCTTAAAAAATTATTTTTGAGATTCTATTTTAGCGAAACTAAAAATTTGTTTAATCGCTGTAAAGCTTGCTGGAAAGGAGATTTTTATCTTCTGTCTAGATTTTGTATGCCATTTTTTCTAATTCAAATTAATACTATTTATGCCATTTTTTAGAATAAATATATTAGTTTTATTAATCAAAAATTCCTCTAAAAAGTATTGACTTTTGAGAGGAATAAACTATATTGAATATATAGCCAACCGAAACAAGTTGGTTAGACAAAAAAACCAAAAGCTACAATTTTTAGGAGAAAGTCAAATGATTATTTCTGATCTAAACTACTTGGAAAATACCTCTGAAGAAGTTATTGGTGGTACCTCACGCTACTTTTACGAAAACGTCAGCATTTACAAATCTGCCTCGTCTTACTTTTACGCACTAGGCAACTTAGCTACTTCTATGAGCGATGCTGAAGCATTAGGTAACAACACCCTGGCTGAAACATATAATGCCACAAAGACCACTCCTCATTCTTCTAAGGCTCGCGGTGAATCAGTATCTGGTACTTACTAATAATTAAACTCTACTTACAAAGAGTATTAACTCCTGCAAGTAGAGGTCGGCTCGAAAGCCCAATAGATTCATAAATTGCTGAAGGCTCTTATGCTCATTTGAACCTTCAGCTTTTTTATAAGTTATATCGTTTACTATCAAATAACGATTTCCGCAATAATTGTTTACAATATTGAAGCTGTAATCACATAGCAGCCTTTTCTTGGGCAATCTACAACAATTTGGACTACACCTTGCAGCAACCTCTGTTTCCATTAATGCCTTGGAAGCAAAGGCTTTTGGAAATATGCATTTATATCATGTCCGGTTAAATAATTGTCATTGCGTACCGCCCTTGGCGTTCCCGCAGGGTACGAAGTGTTCGCGGAGCGTCTCGTAGAGATAGCAATCCCAAAAGCCTTGCGATTGCTTCCTTCCACTTCGTTGCACTCGCAATGACATATCACAAGTAATTTGCCGGACATGATATCAAGCCTATAAACCTTTTAGCGTTGGACAATAGAGGGTTTGCATACATTTCGCAAGTATCTGTAGCGGTTCTCACTTGCATAAAATACAGACCTAGCCCCCATGTAAGGGAAGGGGAGTCAGATTCATCACGATCTTATGAAGGCAATCCAAATTTTAGTCAATCAATATTAAAAGGATGATTTCATGACAGGTTTAAATTTAAACAAAGTCAAATTTACCAAAAAATCTGATGTAGTGAATCCAGGGACTGAGATATTCAATACCTCCAATGTAAATACATTGAATGGTAACGATCAAATCATTGGTACTTCCAATGTAACCGGGGATTTTGCTTTGGGAGCCTTTGTGGGGATTGGAAATAAAAACTCTAATGCGATCGCCTCTGCCGACTTGAGTGGTCAGTCTAATATTGCGATCTATGGTATTAAAAATCAAGGAATTATCAATACAGGCAAGGGAGCCGATTTAGTTAATGGAACCGCAACAGCTAAGATCACCGCCACCGCATATACAGTATCTCAGGCTATAGCCATTGCTGAAAAAACAGGTGCGACTGCGATCGCCAACGCTTTTGCCTCGATTAAAATCAAGACTACTGCCGACGGCATTGATAACTCTGGAGGTGTTGCTTACACTGGCAAAGGAGATGACAGTATAAGTAGTGATACTCTGGGTAGTATCAGTGCAGTAGCTGTAGCGATCGCAGATGCTTCAGCCATTGTTGAGGCTATCTGCAAGACCCCTATCTCTCAAGGACTCACAGCTTTTGCAGGAGCAATAGCTACAAGTTTAGCTCAGGCAACCATCACTGCCACGGGCATCAAGAATATTCGAGGGACAATTGCCACTGGCGCAGGTTCAGATACTCTCAAAGCTAGTGCTACATCTAGTGCTGGTACTTTTGCAGGTACTTATAGTTCTACTTTTGCTAGTGCTACCCCCGACAATCAAGCTTTGGCCTTAGCTGTTGTCAATGCTAGTGCTGAGGCTTATGACAGTGCGATCGCTATTGACAACACTAGAGGGTTAATTAGTACTGGCAATGGAAACGATGCTATACATGCTACGGCTTCGGCTTCTGACAAAGCGATCGCCATTGACAACACTAAAGGCTCGATTAATACCGGGCATGGAAACGATACTATTATTGCCAAGGCTACCGGCTTAGAATCTTACGGTATCTTTGGCGGAACTATTGATATGGGTAATGGAAACGATCGAATCAGCGCCTCCAGTTTTGGAGGTGGTGTTAACATAAACATGGAAAAAGGTGACGATTTTGTGCAAGGTTTTGGTAACGCTAAAGTCGATGGTGGTAAAGGTTACGATATACTAGACCTTGGTGCTTACAATAAAGACAGCTTTCAGGTAAGTTTTGGTGCTAACAATAGTGTTATTTTTCAGCTAGATAGCATTACCATGACCACTAATGGGTTTGAGCAATTTAACTTTGCCAATAATGTAAGCTACACCTATAATCAAAACGCATTTCTGCCACAATGAAAAAGTCATCATCAATGACTTGCGTAAAGCTTGTTTTGCTCCTGAATCCTGACTCCTAAATCCTACTATATCTCATGTCCAATTAAACAATTGCCATTGCGAGTCTTCCACTTCGTTGAACTCGCAATGGTATATCACAAGTAATTTGCCGGAGGAAATTTTGACATGGATAATCTAATAAATCCGACCAATTCACCTGTTTTAACCCCACCTGAAGCTACATTGTCTCCTAACAATTCACTATTGATTGAGACACCAGAATCAAGGAAAAAACTGGCAGTCACAATGGTACGGTTAATTATGAAACTAACTAAATCAGATAAAGAAAAACGAAACAATTGCAATAGGATTGTGCAATTATGGCTAGATGAATGAGACAGTATAATTTTTCATTGCTGCCTGAGTATGTTCTTCGTCAGTCCAAACCTTTTGTTATGTTTATGAAACATGAATATTCCATCTGAACGTTGATTAAGATAAACTAAGCAAATTCAGTAGGGCGAAAAGTTCTGCGATGCCTACGGCGGGCTACACCTACGCTAAAAAAAACGATACAAATGACACCACAAGACGCACGACAATATGCACCAGCAACTGAGCGCAACCGAGAACCAATTCTAGAAATACTTTTGCAGGTATTACCGTCAAGTGGCACTATTTTAGAAATAGCAAGTGGTACTGGTGAACACGCAGTCTTTTTTGCGTCTAAGCTAAGTCCTCGGCGGTGGCTACCAACAGATGTAAATTTAGAGTCACGAGCCAGCATTATTGCATGGACTGAACACGTGCGATTCGTTGATTAGCGAATAACGGTAATCAGTCCGTAAATAACTAATCCAGCCCGACAGCAGATTACTGTCACTAAAGGCTGAACTCTCGGTCAGATGTAGGTGAAAGTCCTACCATTCAGACTCAGAATTGACTCCTTATCTGCCCACACCGAACAAGCTCGGTTCTTGTAGAGTGAAGCTGGGAACAGGACGCAATCAGACGACCGTTGCGGGTTGACACTGGCGTTAACAGGGAGTTCCTATGGTGAAACCGGGTCTATAAAAGCAACTTAGTCCAAAGCAGGGCGCAACAGAAAATCCCTGACTTCACTGGAGAATTAATTCCCGCCGCATCTGCGTTTAATAACGGCAAAGAGTCAAGGGAATCCAGTAGTTGAATTGACCACGCCTAACGGAACAATCAATCTCTCCGAGGGAACGAATAAAAACGAGTTGTGGGTCTAGGGGCTTTTCGTTCCCCAAGTAGCCCAGACGAGCGGAGGAATCCCCACAATTCGGGTAGGACGAACCGTAATTGGTTCGAGGTGTTCAGAATACACAAACTCTAGAAGAGAAAATGATTAGACACAGTTACAAAACTAGTGAATCTTGGAAAGCTCTACCGTGGAAGAAATTCCGCCGTAACCTTTTCCGCCTTCAAAAGCGCGTGTACAAAGCAGTTCAAGTTGGAGACAAGCGGAAAGCTAGGTTACTCCAAAAGCTTATTCTAAAATCTACCTCGGCTCGATTTCTTGCAATTAGACTTGTATCTCAGCTAAATGCTGGCAAAAAGACGGCTGGTATTGATGGCAAGAAATGCTTCTCATTTGAAGAACGCTTCAACCTAGAAGAACTACTGAAAATGAATAGCGGAAATTGGAAGCATCAAGGACTACGGGAAATCCCCATCCCCAAGAAGGACGGGACTACCAGAATGCTTAAGATACCAACCATCGCGGATAGAGCTTGGCAATGTCTCGCAAAATACGCACTCGAACCAGCACACGAAGCCACCTTCCACGCCAGGAGTTACGGGTTTAGAACTGGGCGCTCTGCCCATGATGCACAGAAATACATCTTTGACAACCTACGCTCACAAAGTAACGGAATAGATAAAAGAGTTATAGAACTCGATATCGAAAAATGCTTCGACAGGATTAACCACTCATCAATAATGGACGAACTCATCGCCCCCAAAGGCTTAAAACTCGGAATATACCGATGCCTCAAGGCAGGAATCAACCCAGAATTTCCTGAACAAGGAACCCCACAAGGGGGAGTGGTCAGTCCTCTACTAGCTAACATTGCGCTCAACGGGATTGAGAGTATACACAGATACCAGAAACAAGGACACAGAATCACTGATAAAACCTCAAAAGAGGATATCAAAGAACCATCAATCCGATACGCGGATGACATGGTTATTATACTCCGACCCGAAGATGATGCAACAGAGATACTTGAAAGAATCAGCGAGTTTCTCCGCAAACGCGGAATGAATGTAAGCCAAAAGAAAACCAAAGTTACCGCCGCGACAGATGGGTTTGATTTCCTCGGCTGGCACTTTAAAGTCCAGAAAAACGGAAAGTTTAGATGTAATCCCTCAGTGGACAACTTCAAAGCGTTCCGTAAGAAAGTAAAACACATCGTCAACAACTCGAATTATGGCGCTACCACAAAGGCTGAAAAACTAGCCCCAGTAGTTAGAGGCTGGAGAAATTACCATAAGTTCTGCAAGATGGACGGGTCAAGGTTATCACTTTGGTTCATGGATCACAGAGCTTACACGGTATTCAACAAGGAAGCAAAACAGACACGCCACTCTAGCAGAAAACTGATAGATAAAGCGTTTCCAAAAGTTTCCTACTCCGAAAACAAACACATCTCGGTCATTGGAACTAAATCACCCTACGACGGAGATACAGCCTACTGGAGCGAACGTAACAGTAAGCTCTATGACGGCGAAACCTCTAAAGCTCTTAAGAAGCAAAACCATAAATGTGCATCCTGCGGCTTAAAATTCATCGATGAGGAACGGGTTCACCTACATCACATCGACGGGAATCACGCCAACTGGAAGAAAAATAATCTTGAAGCAATTCATGAGAGTTGCCACGATTACAAACACATGAGCAAAAGCGCAAGCTAAGAACATCGGGAGCCGTGTGCAGTGAAAGTTGCAAGCACGGATCTAACCGAGAGGTGCGAGAGATAATACTCTCCATCGACTCAACCAATTTATGTAATAACGTTTATGCACCCCTTGAGCTAGATGTTAGAGAACCAGTTTGGCCAGTAGAGAAAGGGTGGCTTGATCGAGAGCCAATTGTCGCCATTGTCAACATTAATATGATTCACATTTCACCGTGGTCAGCCTGTTTGGGGCTAATGGCAGGGGCAGGTCGGATACTAAAAGCAGGAGGTATCCTTTATTTGTATGGGCCATTCAAACAAGGTGGAGAACATACAGCCGCAAGTAATGCCGCTTTTGACGAATATTTACGCAGCCAAAACCAAGAATGGGGTGTGCGGGACTTAGATGATGTAGTGGCAGCAGCTAGGGCAGAAAATTTAATCTTGAAACAGACTTACCAAATGCCAGCGAATAATCTTTCAGTAGTGTTTCAACGTTCTGCGTAGTAAATATTTAAAAAAGAATTCAGAATTCAGAAGTCAGAATTCAGGAGTAGGGATCTTAAACCCGGTTATTCATCCGCCACTCGCACAGAAAACATTGCTGAATTCTGACTCCTGACCGTTTTTTTAATTAAAAATTAAAAGTTAAAAATTAAAAATTAGTGAAGAAGAATAATCTTTAATTAATTTTGGGTACTGAGCTACCACTAAATATGCAGATTTAGTGGTCTACAATCAGTGGTGGGTTCAAGCCCCAAAAGAATTGCAATTTTTAATTTTACATTTTTAATTTTTAATTGGAGCGAAGCGACTTGACTCCTGAGTTCTATTCGTTAAACCTCTTCCCAACCGAAAACGATACCACTGAACAAAAGGGAGCAAATTGCTGAAAGTCAGCGTCACGAATAGATAATTAAACTAAAGTTTTAGGTATAACTAAATGCATAATGGTTTTAGGAGTAAGCTGCCACTACTGCTGACATTCTGCTTATTTACGAGTTTTTTGCCTGCTTCTGGTTCAGTTTTATGCCCAGCCGTTGCCTCTGACAAATACTATAAAGTAGCCAGAAATGATGGCAGAGATGGACGCACAGGAAGCAATGGGCGATCGGGTAGAGATGGTAGTAGCGGTGAAAACCAAAATGTTTTTGTTAATGCTTCAACCGTTAATCTTGACTTGTCGGGTAAAGATGGTGAAGACGGGGAAGATGGGGAACATGGCGATCGCCCTGATTGTGGTTATCAACGCGAGCGCGTCAGCCATAATATAAATGCACCAAATGGTGGCAATGGCGGTAACGGTGGTAAGGGAGGAGATGGGGGAAATGGTGGTTCCCTCACAGTGTATTACAGCAATTTGGCAGACTTACGAAACATTTCTGTTCGCGCAACTGGCGGGAAAAGTGGACGCGGTGGTAGAGGTGGCAATGGTACGGAAGGTTGTCAGTGTCGCAGACGAAGTTGGGAAGTAAAAACTTGCAAAGGTACTCCCGGTAGCCCTGATTATAAGTGTACTGATAAGACTTATCGATGTAGCGACGGTAGCGATGGGCGAGATGGCAGCGATGGCAGGGATGGTAGCCAAGGACGCTTAGGAACTTTAAGTATTGTCAATAGTAAGGAGGCTTTAGCTGCTGATAATCCAACGGTGCAGTTAGCAATTTCGGAACTGACAAACAAACCAGTAAACCTGTCAAAGAACAAGTGGAATCAACGCATTGGGGCAACTTCTCTACTTGCGCCTGGTTCTGCGATCGCAGATAATTACCTTGAGTTTGAACAGCGTCTAGAAGAAACTTTTCAAATAGTTTGGCAAGAAAGACAACCCATTACCAGCTTTGGCAATCAAGCCGTCACACTCAATTTAACTGATAAAAAACGAGTAGAAGTTACTTTTGCTGAGGAATTATGGGTTGATGGTAGCATCAAAAGCGAGGCTAACTTAACAACATTTACCGTTAACCATGCCATTCCCCAAAAAGATGTTACTCGGTTAGCTGTAGCAGATTTTGCCGAATCAGGACAAAATCTCAACTTAAAAATAGTTGATTTGGCAGCAAAATCTGATGCTATTAATACTCAGTTTCGCGTCAAATTCCGCACAAAGGATAACTTGTACGGTTCTTCAAGCTACAAAACTGAATATGAAGGAGATATTCAGGGCGAACTTGTGACTCGTGACTACAACCGTTTTACTCTAGCTTTAGGCAAACTAAAAATTCCTGATTCAGCCTTACGCCCTGGTGTCAATGTTGATATTGAAGTTGTAGCAACTCGCTCTTTGGGAATACGTTCTACCAAGCAAACTATTAGCTGGCAGGGTGCAATCCGCAAGTCCAGTTGAGTCAGAATTCAGGAATCATATCATGTCCGGCAAATTACTTGTAATATGTCATTGCGAGTGCAACGAAGTGGAATGAAGCAATCGCAAGGCTTTTGGGATTGCTTCTCTTCGTACCCTGCGGGAACGCCAAGGGCGGTACGCAATGACTCCTGAATTCTATTCGATAAAATTTAAGAAGATTTTTTCCCATCTGAAACCATTTGCGAGAGAATATAAGCTGCAAAATCTAGTAACTGATCCAGCAAAAAGCCAATAATACCAATATAGATGATCGTCTGAATTATGTAATCGATATTACCAGCTTTATAAGCTTCCCAAAGGGTAAACCCAAGTCCTTTTGGCCCTGTTAACATTTCTATAGCAATAACTATAAACCAGGCTACCCAAATACTGACTTTCAAGGCATGAAATAAATGAAATATAGCTACTCGAAAGTTATTATTCTGCCTATGAAAATGTCGCATTCCGATTGCCGTATTAATAATCATCGTCCAGAGGGTTCCTAGAAAAACTACTGTAGTAGCAGCCGATTCACTCTCTTGAAATACTATTAATGCAATGGGCAGCAAAGCTATAGGAGGGATGCTATGTGGCATCTGAAATATCAGCCTAAATAACTGATAAACCATGCTATTCATGCCTACTAAATATCCGATAAAACTACCTAATACGGCGGCTGGAATGTAACCCACAAACAACCGTTGCAGGCTAGCTAAAATGTCTAAAAACATATATTATCTCTGCCTCAGTTCTCATAGAAAAGATTTAGAAAATACTGCGGCAACAACACCAAACAACAAAGATAAAACTGTGCCTAATTACACGTTATCTTTTAAAACCACAAGATTTTTATATCTCTCCTCATTAGTGATTAATCAAAAGAACTTAAGTATTATTACGATGTGCTATAGGAATCCGGTTTGGTTTCTGTTCGCGCAGCGTGGCGTAGCCATATTTACTTGCGTGGATTGGGAATTGGGAATTGGGAATTGGGAATTGGGAATTGGGAATTGGGAAGAAAAGAAGGGATATATCCGTACTAAGTCTTGTTCAAAAATCAAATAGGAGTCCTATAGTAGTAATGCAAAGAAGAGGTAGAACTTGACTTTAGTAAACTTTATCAGGAAAATAAATCCTGATTAGTAAATTAAATACAATTTCTAGATTTGACTGGCTTGATGATTGTAGTAATACCAATTACTGGCTAGACTCTGCTTTCCCTCTTGTCTTTTCCTTTATTAGGTTGTTTATTGCCATATTCTCTTGGCCACTTGTCTCGCAGAATTGCCTGCCCCTGGGAAATGTGCTTGCAGACATTCTAGTAGCATATATTTTGCTGTTGAGCAATTTATCCATAAGACAATTCCTGATAAACGTCTTGCGTAGTCTTATCGGTAAATTAGCGATCGCATCGCATGCACCACGGCTCACAATCCTTTTCTCGCTAGCCTTCATTGCAATTTCTGGCGTATCGTCGAATGCTACTAGCTTTTGATCCTTAACAGAAGCGTATACTTCTATATTCTCAACTATATTGGCCCTGCGATCGCATTCTCGATGAATATGACTGCGTAGATCAGGACGAAAAGCTCTCAATTTTAATGTCTTGTAATTAGATTCTCTTTTTACGCATTAGGTAACAGCTTAATAACATCTATCTTTGGGCTGCTCTTTCTTAAGATTAAGTATTAACTCCCTAGAGATAGAGACACTTGTGCGATCGCAGAGGTTATTCTGATAATTACCAACAGTTGGGTAACAAATAAAACTCAATATTTATCAGCAACATACATTTTTCAATTCATTAAAACCTCTTGTTCTTACAAAGCTTTAGTTTCTCAATATAGTATTAAGGAGTGAAATCAATAGCTATGTCTATTCCCAATGAACACGAAAGCAAAAACAGTGAAGTCAAGCAAGAATCTTACACTGATACTAACGGTAATACTCACACCCATCTAACACGAACCACTGAAACACTTAATAACAAGACAGCTAATCCGAATTCTTACCAAAACGGTTATGTAGAAGGTCGAAATACTGAGCGTAGATACCAGCAAGCTGATTTAGCCGAGCGTGATAATGAGAATGCTAGTGGTGGTTTGCTATTGGGTATTATCGTGACTTCTCTACTTGCTTTGGTTGTAGGTGGAGTTTGGTACTTCAACCAGAGCAATGAGGCAACAGTTGATAATACTGCGCCAGTCTTGGTTCCTGTACCAACCCCTAGTGCATCTGCATCTCCTCAACCACCAACGACGATCATCGAAAGAACTAGAGAAGTAGCAGTACCCGTACCTGTTCCACAACAGCAGGTTGTACCGCCTGCACCTCGCCAACCAGATATTAATATTACTGTTCCACCCCAGCAGCCTGCGGCAGAAAAAGCGCCTTCTGCAATCCAGCCAACGCCTAAAGCGACACAAAGCCCAGCGAGTAATACTCCTACTTCGCCAAACGAAGGCGGTACTTCTACTAATACTGTCACGCCAAGCACGACAAATGATACCCCTATAACTACTCCACCTCAAGGAGTAGACCAGTCAAACGGTACATCTAATAATGGTTCTTCTACTACAGGTGATACTACTACAGGCGGTTCTGGTCAATAACGGTTTGTGAATTCCGATCCCACTTGATAATGTTTGCATAAATGCCAACCTATAATTAAGTGGGGTAATTTTTAAGAACGATTTTTGAATTGTTGCAATAAATACAGCAGTTTTTATGTATTTGAAGCACATTTGACATGAGGGCACAGCAATGCTGTGCCCCTACTGCGTGGTCTATTTACCTGAAAATAGCGAGTTTATCGAGCAAAATGCCTGCCTGGAAAGGGCTAGTGCGTAAATAAATATATCTTTGCGATTATTTTTTCCCAAGATTCCGCTTCATTTGTTCCAATTCATCTTGGGTTTCCCAGCTACGGAACTTTTCTTCTAAATCATCAAACCCACTAGAATAACTACTAGTTTTATTTGACCAACCACTGGTTTCAAAACGCTGCTGAGTTTGCGCCTTGTCACGGACTGCTTGGGCGGCTGCTGCTTTAGCTTGCACTTCCTGTCGGCGTTGCTGAATTTTTTGTAGAAGTTCTTGAGATTGGTTAATGCGTTCTTTCAGCCCTTGCATGTGTCCCCACTTCTGATTTCCCTCGCGTAACAGGGCTGCTTCTCGCTCACCCGCAGCGCTCGCTAAATCTTCTCTATTAGCGTTTTTGGCTTTTTGAACACGGATATGCCAACGCTGAATTTCTTGAGCCGTGGAGAGAATTTCTTCTTGCGATCGCTTCTCTTGTAATTTTAAATCTGCGATCAGCTTTAATGTGTCTTCTTCTTGCTCACGCAGCTGTTCTAGCAGCGCCTCTAACTCCAAATGCGGATTGTTACGCAAGAATTCTTCTAAACGGTTTTCTAAAAACCGACTCAAATCATCAAATAATCCCACTGCTAGAACTCCAGAGATCGGGTGCGTGACTATTTTATTGTAGTAGTCTGGTGGACTTTCGGGTGTTAGTTAGATTTCAAAGTTGGGAAGAATGTATTTGGTGAAACTACGCAAATAACCCTGACTTACAAAATAAGGCTTTAACCACTATGAGTTCTGATTTTCAACCGCCACCAAAGAACTTGTCCATAATAGCTTCTGTAGGAGGAGTAGTTACGGCTGTAATTGCGATCGCAATTTTTAATGTTTGGTCTAAACAACTTTCCCAAGCTTCTATAGAAAAACCTGAAATCTCAACATCCGAAACTGCTTCACGTAAATTACCAGAAAAACCCCAAAACCCGCTCTCTGCTGATAAAGCAGCCGAAATAGTTGCTAGCCTTGATGCTAAATCTGTAGTTTTGCCAGGTCAATCCATTCCTAAGAATCAACTCACAGTAGCCATAATTCCATACATTGCTCCGGGAGTGGGAAAACTGAGTTCAGAGGAAATGAAAACTGCGCGTATTGCTTGGTCATACTTCCAGCGCAATTGGAATGATGAAACTGGCTTGGTCAATTCCGTTGATGGCTTTGCTTCTGTCAGTATGTGGGATCAGACAGCAGCGATCGCAGCCTTAGTTAGTGCTAAAGAACTCAATATCGTGCCTGCGGCTGAATTTGAGGCCAAAATGAGCAAAATGTTGAAAACACTGGCATCAATGCCTTTATATAAAGGTGAATTACCCAACAAGGTTTACAATGCCAAAACCCTCCTACCCGTCAATTATGGTCAACTTGAAAAACGCGAAGAAATTGGTTGGTCAGCCATCGATTTAGGCAGGATGGCAATCTGGTTGAAGATTGTCGGGGCAAAGTATCCAGAAATGCAACTAGAAACAGAAGCAGTTTGGAAACATTGGCAAGTCAAGCGTCTGACCAAAAATGGGAAAATGTACGGTACTTCCGTTATTAAAGGTAAAGAACAATACAACCAAGAAGGGCGTTTGGGCTATGAGAATTATGCTGCTTATGGTTTAAAGCTTTGGGGTTTGAATGTTGCACAAGCATTGGATTATCAATTTAATGCTGCCTTTGTTGATCTTTATGGACAGGGAATTCCTTACGATCGCCGCGACTTTAAAAACTCTGGAGCTAATAACTATGTTCTCAGCGAACCCTACATATTAGATGGCATCGAAACCGGATTTCAAGCTTTGCCAAAAGCTTATGCCGATCGGATTTTAGCCGCTCAAGTAGCACGTTATGAAGCTACACAACAATTAACTGCTGTCACCGAAGACAATTTAGATCGTCCGCCATACTTTGTTTACAGCAGCTTGTTTGTGAACGGAGAACCTTGGGCAACCATCACAGATACCCAACAAAAACACAACGATTTACGGTTTCTCAGTGCCAAAGCTGCGATCGGTTGGCACGTACTTTACAAGACTACTTACACTACCAAGTTATTTGATTTTGTCCAAGCTAACCTTAACTCTAAAGATGGTTGGTACAACGGCTTTTATGAGTCTCTGCGCCAGCCGAATAAAACTCTCACTGCCAACAATAATGGCGTGATTTTAGAAAGCTTGCTATATAAACAAGTCGGACAACCACTTACCGTTTGGGCAGGAGTTAAAAGTCAGAAGTTAACCCCGAGGTCTATTAGAAAACCGTAAGTTACATCTAAGATTGGATTAAAAATAGGAACTTTTTAGCCTGCGAAGAAAGTTCTTCCTTTATTCTTGTAGACGAGCAATTACACAGTGCATAACTTTAATTTCATTAACAATTCGTTCCAGTTCTGTGAATAAGGGAGTTTGTTCTCGAACGGCTTGTAATGTGGAAGTTAAAGTACGGGAATTTGTGGCAATCTCTGATAACCGAGCGGTATGTAACTGTTCAATTTGGTTGTGAATTACTTCGAGATAGCTATCTAACGCTGGTAATGCTTGGGGTGGTTGTCCTTGCCCAAGGGCATTTGCTAAGTTTTCCAAAACTTGGATAATGCTATCGGTAAGTAGGTTGAGTTCAGGAAATTGGTACTCGCCGCTAAATTCTCGCTGATGTTCTGCTAGAGTTGTCACCGAACTGAAAAAGCTACGAATGTATGTTATCAGCGTCATAATAGGTTCGATTTCTCCCTGAATGTGACGTGGTTCACTAAACAATCGTTGAGCAGCAGCGTTAGCGTTGGCGTTTTCTAATGCCGCCTGATGGCGTAGCATATTTATAGATTCATCCTGTTGTGGATGCAGATAATTAGCAATAACTTGTTGAAAGTAGGCAAGATTGGCTCTAATTGTCTTTTCCAGTTGTGCGGGAAGTTTTTGTCGTTCCCAACTGGGAAAAAGCAAATAGCTGCCAAGCAGTGCTAAGACACCCCCAAGGAAGCTATCAACGATCCGCAATACTCCAACTTCCCAGCCACCTGCATTAATCAGGTTGAGTAATAAGATGATGGCAGGAGTCAGCAGGATAATGAAGATGCTGTAACTTAGCGATCGCACCGACATCGCAACAAACACCAACAATAAAAAACAAACTGCGATCGCTAATGGATTCTTAAGCAGTAAAACCAAAGCGATACCAACAATTCCACCCAAAATAGTCCCAACAACTCTTTGTACCGTCATCTCAGACGTTCCCCCAAAGTTTGGCTTGAGTGCAACTAGAGCCGTTAGCGTTATCCAGTAACCTCTAGGTATTGGCAATACTGAGGCAAGGAATTGAGCAAAGGTTACGATCAGTGCGAGGCGCAACGCATGACGAAAAAGCACTGACTCAAAGGTGAAGTTCTGTCGTAGTGTATCAACAATTGTAGTAGGCTCTGGCTGGGCTAGGGGAGAAATATCTCGCTGGGTAGTGCTGCGCTGTTTTCCCTGGATTAAATCTGTTACAACATCAGCATCATCATGAATTTGCTGTGCCAGCTTTGTCAGACTGGCTGTAATCTTCCTAATGTTGACTACATCGGGATATTCATCTATCTGAAGATTTATTGTTTGATTGAAAACTTGAGCGCGGAGAACTTGCCATTGATGTTCTAGTGCCTCAACTGTCCGATCTAGATCCCCTAAGTGAACTGAGTTTTTTCCTTTAGCGATCGCTTCTGACAACATTTGTAGAGCAATTGCCAACTGTTCTATCACTTGCTGAATTTCTGCTTGTAATCGATAAAATAGTTGATGTTCGGATGCGATCGCTAACAGTTCGCTTAGTGCAACAACAGAATTGACAATTTGATTGACATCCTCAATTAACACAAGTAACTGATTTCCTCGCAGGCTAGCTCCTCTTTGCCTAGTCCAAATAGTTGTCCAGACACTACGGGCAGATGTCAAATCCTGAATGACGGTATCTTGAGCTTGTAAAAATCGCTGTGTCAACTCCTGACGCTCATCTGGGTTTAATCCTCTCTGGCTTGCCAAGTTCACAAATTGGCTCAACGAGAGATAACAGTTAGCAACTATCTGCATTGCCGGGACATCAGGACGCACTACCCACAAACCTAATAACAACGCACTTGTCCACGCGCCACCAGCCAGACATAGGGCACAGTGCAGGATAAGAGTAGACCAATTAGAAAATGAAGCAAATTTAGCAAGGGAGATGACAAACATGATCGATGTAATCAAGCTGACAGATGCAGCCACATTGCCGTAGAGACTTGCTAAACCTGCGATAAATATTACTAAAAAAGTTGTCGGGATGGCTAACCAGATATTGTTACTAACCAAACTGGCGATCAGGAACATTAAAGTTACCCCAATCGTAGCTGCGATCATAGCAGTCGCTCTCTGGCGATAGGCTCCGTCAACATTTACCATCCCAACAAACCAAGCTGCCATTGTAGCGATCGCACTATCAGCCGCATGATTAGTAATGATGCCAATCCCAATGGGTACACCCAGGATAACAAGGCTACGCAATCCTGAAAAAATGGCGGGCTTACCTGGCTTGAGTTGAAACTGCTGCAACAACCAACTGAGAGGACGTTTATCTGTAGATTGCATTGTTTGGCTGGCGACTATAAACAAAGCACATCGCCTCTTACAGCATTTTAAACAAAATCAGATCCATAGCATTTTGATTCGTGCTATTTCCTGTCATTGCGAAGCGTTGCGAAGCAATCCCAGAGACTTTGCGATTGCTTCGCTTCGCTCGCAATGACGGAATCAAACATATTTTGCATAAATTTTGTCCCCCTAAAAAAGCACAGAGTCAACATCCTAGTTGAATGGTGTATTAATACAGACAAACAAGGGGTAAAATCCCCTTGTTTGAAACTTAGGAAGGCAGGTTTTGTCTATATAGACGTGCTTTCTAACCGCCTATTTTGCTTAGAGGATGCCCCAGAAATGGAGTAAACCTTGACCAGAAAAAGCTTCAATTAAAATCGCAGATAGAAAACCAATCATTGCAAGACGACCGTTCCAGTTTTCACTCTGAGGAGTGAAGCCAAAACGTACAGCATTAGAATCTTCTGAAACAATAGGCGCAGGATTCTTAAAACCTGTCATAAGTAAAACTCCAAAGTTCAAGTTTTGTAGCAGTTGTAACCGTCTGTAAAGTAATGTAACAGATGTTTAAAAAAATGCAACATTGAGTGAATAAAGAAAAGCTGAAGAAAATTGGATGTAACTTGAGTTAATTCAATCTGGCGATCGCAGTAATGGTGAGTTAAACTGCGTTTGATCGGGGAAAATTGCATCAGATTATACTTAAGTAGTACTTGAAATTTATGTCAGTAGCCATTCACGCCACAGAGAAAGCACTATTAAAGGTTTTTAGTAATGACTTCGCATTTTCCATACCGGCTTATCAGCGTCCTTATGCATGGACAAAAGACCAAGCGAGTGAGTTGTTAACTGATTTATTATCTTTTTTAGGAGATGGTTCAGAAGCTGTAGCTGATACCAACCCTTATTTTTTAGGAAGTATAGTTTTAATTAAAAGTGAAAATGCTCCTAAAGCAGACGTTGTAGATGGTCAGCAACGTCTGACGACTCTCACAATTCTTCTATCTGTTTTACGAAATTTATTCACTGAAAAGAATGCATCAAGACTTACAAAATATATTTATCAAGAAGGCGATGAGTTTGAAGGAACATCCGATTGTTATCGCCTCAAATTAAGAGAGAGAGATGAAGAGTTCTTTCGTGATTATGTACAATGCGAAAATGGGTTAGATAAACTTCTAAAACTTGATAGTTTCCAGTTAACCGATAGTCAAAAAAATATTAAAGCCAATGCAAGTTATTTCTTTGATAAATTAGGTGAACTTTCTGAGCAACAGCGAAGTCGTTTGAGTCACTATTTAATGACGTGCTGTTTCTTAGTAGTTGTTTCTACGCCCGATCTTGACTCAGCTTATCGGATATTTTCTATTCTAAATGCGCGTGGTTTAGACCTCTCACTCAGTGATTTTCTTAAATCAGAGGTTATTGGAAAAATTGCTCAATCTCAACAGGATAAATACACAAAAATCTGGGAAACAGAAGAAGAGGATTTAGGCCGAGATAAATTTCAAGAATTATTCGCCCATATCCGCATGATTAATTGTAAGGCTAAACCGCGTAAGACTGCTCTCAAGGAATTTCGTGAAGATATATTACCTGAGATAGATCCACAAAAATTTATTGACGAAATATTAAAGCCTTATTCTGATGCTTTAGAAATTATCAATACGGCAAATTACCAAAGTGATAAAGATGCAGAAAAAATTAATTCTTTGTTTAAGTGGCTAAATCAAATAGACAACTTTGATTGGGTTCCGCCAGCAATTCTATATTTTTCCAAAAATAGACAGACTCCTAGTAAATTAAAACAGTTCTTTACCGATCTTGAGCGATTAGCAGCAGGTTTATTGATTTTACGGGCTGATATTAACGACAGGATCGGACGGTATGCAAAAGTTCTTACCGCTATTGAAGAAAATGTCGATTTATATGCATTTGATTCACCCTTACAGCTAACTCCTCAAGAAATAAATCGAATTATTAAAACCCTTGATGGAGATGTATATCTTATTAAGCGAATTAGGCAATATGTTCTTTTGCGCCTTGACTCTACACTTTCTCAAGGGGAAGCGAGTTACGACTATTCAGTTATTACAGTTGAACACGTACTTCCTCAGAACCCAAGCGTAGGCAGTAAGTGGCTTCAGTGGTTTCCAGATGATGAAGAACGTCTTCAGTATGTGCATAGAATAGGTAATTTGGCGTTACTCTCTCGAAACAAAAATGCTGAAGCGCAAAACTACGATTTTGATAAAAAGAAAGAAAAGTATTTTGTTAGCAAAAAAGGTATTTGTCCTTTTGTACTGACAACCCAAGTTTTACAGCAATCTGAATGGACTCCAGCAGTTATTGAGCAGCGACAAAAGGATTGTTTGGAAAGCCTGAGAAAAATGTGGCGGCTGTAAGTGCGATCGCTAATGTTATAAGTTAGGTTGAGGCTACCAAATGCAATATATGTCTTCGATACGGTGCGAAAATGCGTTTTAAAACCTATACCAAAAGAGCGATCGCCTATGCAAATCAGCATATCATCAACGGCGGCTTCATCGGTTGACATCCTCACCGACCTAAAGGCGCTCTTAAGAAGGAGTAATGAGTAATAAGTAACAAGTAATGAGTAAATACCCATTTTTCATCCACTCATTACTCATTACTTTAAATAAACCACTGGGTTGTTGTTCTAGGGTTTGAGTCATAATATTTACCTGACGCTTCTGTTTGCTGCCTCTAGCGTAGGCGGGTTTTTCTGGGAGATATTCTCAGTAGTAGGTTCACTTGTAAATAATGATTTTCGGTAAAATTGCCAGTCTAGTTACTGTATGCGTGTTTTATACTAAAAGAACGTAACCTAAATTACATTAAACCCACCCTATAAACTTAGAACAGTGAATAAGTCACAGGCTATTAAGCTACTTGCAGGTGAAGGATGGACAATAAAAGATGCTGAACGTGCATTAGAGAAAATTGACTTTAAGACTAATCCTGACGAAATTACTATTCGTAGAGCTATTTCACATTTTGCTGGTTCTGAATTAATCAATCGTCAGCGTCTTCAAGCTGCTCAGAAAGGTTTGGTAACGAAGAAAACAAATGAGCTTGAGCGCAGAGAAAAGGAATATGCTGCGAAAATTGATCAACTGATAAATTATCAAAGACAGGAAAGGGATAAACGCGAAGCTGAAATTCAAAACTCATACGACAAAAATAATCTTGTAGAAGATAGGCTCAAAGCTATAACTTCTAAAAATAAGGATTTGATTGTTGTAAATGAGCAACTCATGAAAGATAATAAAGCCTTAAAAAATTTAATTGACGAAATCAGACTAAAACTAGCTATAAATACTAAGAAAATTCTTCAGTATGAAGACAGCGAAATTCGGAAAGCGGTAATTCATTTATTTAAATCTACCTTGGGATAAAAAGTGACTCTATGACAGAGCTTAAAACTAAAAAAACAATTTTCAATGGGATGAGTTACCGCGACACGCAGCGTATTAACTCAAAGAATAGAAACAAGCTGAAGCAAGAAGATATACACTGGCTAAAAACAGAAGGTTACAAGAATGTTGGATGGAATAACCTCATCAGTCTTTATCATAAAATAAAGGATTTATTAGATAAATATCAATACGAGGAATTGACACTAGAAGAATTATTTTTAGAAGCAGAACGAATTGGAAATAAATATTTAACTTCTCAAGAAATACAAGAAACTAATCACAAATTAGCTAAAGAAGTAAATGAAATCGCAGAAGAAATAGATAAACAGTACCCTGATACAGAAATAGAATTTATTGATTTTAGTAATAAAACAAAAAAGTCATATAGAAGTATCAAATATTAGAGGAAGATCCTGTGAGCATTGAAGGGAAAGAACTGAATGAATTATTTAATATTGCGGATAAAATTGGTAGTAAACGCTATCATAAACTAACTCATCAAGATTTTGAAAATTACAGAAAATTCGATTACTGGCGATATGTTAATGGTGATTATGAGTGTGGTACAACACAAGAAAGCAAAAATTGGGTGAGAGATAATTCAGACTGGTACTGCCCAATTTGTGGGGACAAGTATTCTGAAAAGGGTGGTAAAACAATAGATCATAAGCTTCCTAGATCGCAGTATCCCTGGTTATCAATGGAATTCAATAATTTTTGGGTTATTTGTCAGGCGTGTAACCAAGAAAAGGGTGAAATGCATTGGTATGAGTATGAGCATTATATATTTGTTCGCTATCCTGATTTTTATCTTGGTGTAAAAGTTGCACGTCCTAGCCACTTGCTTCAGTCTCTTAAAAAAGATAGTCGCCACTAAAAAATAGAAACAGATAAACACTAATCATTTACCTGTTTTTATCTGTGATATCATGTTCGA